>NZ_JBSHKH010000100.1:0-31213 GCF_053643595.1 Streptomyces sp. NPDC055506
CTAGGCCGGGACGCGCCCGCACCCGCGTACGCACGGAAGGGGCCGTGTCGGGGGGTGTCCGCCCGCAGCGGTTGGCGCGTCAACGGACAGCGAGTCGGTTCGCAACCCCATCGCGCCGTTCCGAGGACGGACACCCCCCGGCACGGCCCCGACCCACAACAAAGCCGCAGGCGCTAGACCAGGGCCCGGCCAAGCACATACACCGCGGGGGCCGCGGCCGACAGGGGCAGGGCGACTCCCGCTGTGAAGTGGACGAAGCGGGACGGGTAGTCGTAGCTCGCGACCCGGTGGCCGATCAGGGCGCAGGCGCCCGCGCCCGCTCCCAGCAGGGCGCCCGGTGTGCCGAGGCCCGTCAGCGCGCCGGCCGCGACGCCCGCGCCCGCCGCCGCGAGCAGCGCCACCACCACGGACGCCGGCGTCGGCAGCGGCAGGGCGCGGGCCAGGACCGCGACGGCCACCGCGGCCGCTCCGACCGTCACCGCGTCCGCGTCGGCCGCGAGATAGCCGCCCGCGACGATCGCGAGAGCCGCCGCCGCGACCGTCGCCATCAGGCCGTACATCCGCTCGTCCGGGTCGGCGTGCGAGCGCAGCTGCAGGACGAGGGAGAGCACGACCCAGACGCCGAGCGTGCCCAGGATCGCCGACGGCGAGCGGCCCGACACCAGCAGCGCCGCGTCCGCGGCCAGCGCCCCGGCGAAGCCCAGCGCGATGCCCTGCCGCGCCGGCCACATCCCGTTCAGCCGGAACCAGCCCGCCGCGGTGACGGCCTGGAGGGCGACGAGGGGAACCAGGAGTGCGTACGTGCCGACGGCCGCGGCGCCCGCGAGCAACAGCCCGAGCAGTGCCGTCAGCGCGGCCGGCTGCATCCCCGGCTCTATGATCGGCGACCGCCCCTCCGCCCGTGCCCGCTGCGCGTCCGTCACGCGCGCGTTCCCGCCGACGGTGGCGGGGCCGTACCCGGAATCGGGAGCGGGGGTGTCGGGGACCGCCTCGGGGGCGGCCGGAGCCGCGTACCCCTGCGGGGGCAGATACGCCGTCTCCTCCGCCGCCGTCACCGGCTGGTGCGTCTGCGTCTCCCAGGTCTGCCCCTGCCACTGCTGCGTGTACTGCGTGTGCTGGGGGTGCTGGGGGTACTGCTGGGCGGCGTACGGATCGTCGTACGGCTGCTGCCCGGGCCACGCCTGCGGCTGCGGCTGCTGCCCGTAAGGGTCGTAGCCCTCGTGCGGCTGGTTGCTCATCGTCATCCTCCTGCGAACGGCGGGAGCACCTCGACCGTGCCGCCGTCGGCCAGCCGTACCGTCTCATGTCCGCGGGTGCCCACGGGGTCACCGTCGACGAGGAACGAGCATCGCCGCAGGACACGCTCGAGTTCGCCGGGGTGTCGCTCGCGCACCCCGTCGAGCGCCTCGGCGAGCGTGACCGCCTCGTACGGCTCCTCGGCCACCCCGGCCGCGGCCTTGGCGGCGGCCCAGTAGCGCACCGTGACCTTTGGCATCTGCTTCCTCAATCGCTCGTCGGTGAACTCCGTCAGGCTAGCCCGCCCGGCCGACGGCCCATTCCGCGATGCGCGCCAGCAACGCGTCGTCCGCCGCGTTCTCGGCATGCCCCATGCCCGGCTCCAGCCACAGTTCGCCCTGGTCACCCGCGGCCGCGGCCAGCATGCGGGGATGGTCGAGCGGGAAGTAGCCGTCGGCGTCACCGTGCACGATCAGCAGGGGCGTGGGCGCGATCCTCGCCGCCGCCTCCACCGGGGAGAGGGGGACCGGGTCCCAGTCCCGGTGGTGGATGCGCGTACCGAAGCCGTACCGGCTCACCGCCCGCCCCTCGGGCCGCGTCACCAGCCAGTGCAGCCGGCGCATCGGCGCCGTCCCCCGGTAGTACCAGCGGGCGGGCGCGCTGACGGACACCACCGCGTCCGTGCCCGCCTCGTACAGCGCCGCGTACCGCAGCACCACCGACCCGCCCATGGAGAACCCCACCGTCGCCACGCGCGCGTGCCCGAGTTCCCGGGCCCACTGCACGGCCACCGCGAGGTCGAGGACCTCCCGGTCCCCGACCGTGGACCGCCCGCCGGACGCCCCGTGACCGCGGAAGGAGAAGGTGACGACGGCCCCGTGCCGGGCGAACGTCTCGGCCACCCGCCGCACGTGAGGCCGGTCCACGGCACCCGTGAAGCCGTGCGCGACGACGAACACGGGACGAGCGGAAGGCGTCCCGGAGGCGTCGTATACAGCGGCACCCGGGTCGTATACGGCGTCGATCGTCACGCCGTCGCTCGTGCGCAAAAAAGTGCGCGTCGGAGCCCGCACAGGCGTTCTGGGAGTCGTCTCGGAGTTCGGACGAACGGTGGAACGCGCCACATGACCTGCCCGACCAGAGCTCATGTGGGCTATTCTGCTGGGCAGAGGACTCGGGCAGCGACGCCCCCGGGTCCTTTTGTGCTTTCGGAAGCGTTGTATACGAAGCGGGAAACCGCAGGTGTACGGGCCTTCGGGATCGCAGAGCTGTGCTGTACCAACAAACGTCCTCGCAGGGACCGAGGAGGAACCAGACATATGAGTTCTCTGCTGCTCCTGACCAACGCCCTCCAGCCGTCGACGGAGGTGCTCCCCGCACTCGGCCTGCTCCTGCACAACGTGCGAGTGGCCCCCGCGGAGGGCCCCGCCCTCGTCGACACCCCGGGTGCCGATGTCATTCTCGTCGACGGCAGGCGCGACCTGCCGCAGGTCCGCAGCCTGTGCCAGCTGCTGCGCTCGACCGGACCGGGCTGTCCGCTGATCCTCGTCGTCACGGAGGGCGGCCTCGCCGCCGTCACCGCGGACTGGGGCATCGACGACGTCCTGCTCGACACCGCCGGCCCGGCGGAGGTCGAGGCCCGGCTGCGGCTGTCCATGGGACGGCAGCAGATCGTCAGCGACGACTCCCCGATGGAGATCCGCAACGGCGACCTGTCGGTCGACGAGGCGACCTACTCCGCCAAGCTCAAGGGCCGGGTCCTCGACCTCACCTTCAAGGAGTTCGAGCTCCTGAAGTACCTCGCCCAGCACCCGGGCCGCGTCTTCACCCGCGCCCAGCTGCTGCAGGAGGTCTGGGGCTACGACTACTTCGGCGGTACGCGCACGGTCGACGTCCACGTACGACGGCTGCGCGCCAAGCTCGGACCCGAGCACGAGTCGCTGATCGGCACCGTCCGGAACGTCGGTTATCGATTCGTTACGCCGGAGAAGGTGGAGCGCGCCGCCGAGGAAGCGAAGGCGAAGGCGGCCAAGGCAAAGCAGGACACCGCGGACAAGTCGGCCACCCTGGACGCCGTCGAGGCCCGCGCGCAGGCGTAAAGAGGCGTATTGCGATGCCCACCTGGGCATCGCTTTCCGCGAGGGCGTCTCCGGACGGCGATCGGGATATCGTACGGAACCTCCTTTACGCCCTGCCCAGAGCCGGTATATCCGCGTAGACTCCGCGCGTGGCCAAGGTGACTCGGGATGATGTGGCGCGGCTGGCAGGGACTTCCACTGCCGTGGTCAGCTATGTCATCAACAACGGACCCCGGCCGGTCGCCCCGGCCACGCGCGAGCGTGTACTCGCCGCGATCAAGGAACTGGGGTACCGGCCCGACCGCGTGGCCCAGGCCATGGCGTCCCGGCGTACGGATCTCATAGGCCTGATCGTGCCGGACGCGCGCCAGCCCTTCTTCGGGGAGATGGCGCACGCGGTCGAACAGGCCGCGTCCGAGCGCGGAAAGATGGTGCTCGTCGGGAACTCCGACTACATCGGCGAGCGCGAGGTCCACTATCTGCGGGCCTTCCTGGGCATGCGCGTCTCGGGGCTCATCCTCGTCAGCCACGCGCTCAACGACCTGGCGGCCGCCGAGATCGAGGCCTGGGACGCCCGGGTCGTGCTGCTGCACGAGCGGCCCGAGGCCATAGACGACGTCGCCGTCGTCACGGACGACCTGGGCGGCGCCCAGCTCGCCGTACGCCACCTGCTGGAGCACGGCTACGAGTACGTGGCCTGTATGGGCGGCATAGCGGAGACCCCCGCGGTCGGCGACCCGGTCTCGGACCACGTCGAGGGCTGGCGGCGCGCGATGGACGAGGCCGGCATCTCCACGGAGGGCCGCCTCTTCGAGGCCCTCTACAACCGCTACGACGCCTACCAGGCCGCCCTGAAGATCCTCTCCGGCCCCGAGCGCCCGCCCGCGATCTTCTGCTCCACCGACGACCAGGCGATCGGCCTGCTGCGGGCGGCCCGCGAGCTGCGGATCGACGTCCCCGGCGAGCTGGCGGTGGCCGGGTTCGACGACATCAAGGAGGCGGCGCTCACCGACCCGCCCATGACGACGATCGCCTCCGACCGTTCGGCGATGGCCCGCGCGGCGGTGGACCTCGTCCTCGACGACGGCCTGCGGGTCGCGGGGGCACGGCGGGAGCGGCTGAAGGTGTTCCCGTCCAGGCTGGTGACGCGGCGGTCCTGCGGCTGCGAGTAGCCTCCGGCGGCTCAGCGGCAGGGCGTCTTTATATCGGGCATACGAGGTTCTGTCGGGCTTCTCAGGGAGCACTCAGGTAGCTCTCATGGTCGAGCGACAAGCTCTGAGACATGACCGAGAGCATGTACTCCCAGCAGGGCTCCTCTCCCGTGAACCCCGAGTGGCCGCCCCCGCCGGCCCACCCGCCGGTGCAGCCGGCCCCGCACAAGAAGCGCCGTGGCCCCGTCGCCCTGCTCGCCGCCGTGGCGATCGTCGCCGCGGCGATAGGCGGCGGCACCGCCTACGGCATCCAGGAGCTGACCGGCAACGACACCGTCACCTCCAGCTCCACCAGCACCAACGTGGTGCCGTCCAGCCAGAAGGGCACGGTCTCCGGGGTCGCCAAGGCGGTCAGCCCGAGCATCGTCGAGATCAGCGCCGACTCCAACGCCGGGTCCTCCACCGGCTCCGGCGTGATCATCACGGGTGACGGCGAGATCATCACCAACAACCACGTCGTCGCCGGTGCCTCGCAGATCAAGGTGAGGACCGACGACGGCAAGTCCTACACCGCCAAGGTCGTCGGCACCGACAGCAAGAAGGACCTGGCGCTGATCAAGCTGGAGAACGCCTCCGGCCTGAAGGCCGCGACACTCGGCGACTCGGCCGGGGTCGGGGTCGGCGACCAGGTCGTGGCGATCGGCTCCCCCGAGGGCCTGACCGGCACCGTCACCAGCGGCATCATCTCCGCCCTCGACCGGGACGTGACCGTCTCCACGGACGAGAGCCAGGGCCAGGAGCAGGGGCAGGGGCAGCAGGGCGGCGAGTGGCCGTTCGAGTTCGGCGGCCGGGAGTTCAACGGCGACACCGGCTCGGACACGACGACGTACAAGGCACTCCAGACCGACGCGTCCCTCAACCCGGGCAACTCCGGCGGCGCGCTGATCGACATGAACGGCAACATCATCGGGATCAACTCCGCTATGTACTCGGCGGCCGGCGCGTCCTCCTCCGCCGCCGCGGGCAGCGTTGGCCTGGGCTTCGCGATCCCGATCAACACCGTCAAGGCCGACCTCGCCACGCTGCGGGCCGGCTCCACCGAATGAGCTTGTCTACCCGATGAGTCGACCCGATGAGGAGTACGGCGATGATCCAGCAGATCGCGCACACGGAGTCCGGCGGCGATCCGGCCGGGGTCGGACTGGCCCTGTCGGTGGCGTACGAACTGCACGCGCCGACGAGCCGGGCACCGGAGGTGGCGGCGGCGACGGCCAAGGCGGCCCGGCGGGCGGGCCGGGCAGCCGCCCGACGCCGCACCGCACGGGCCTGACACTCCTCCCGGCACCGCCCGTGCTCGTGCGAGGCTGAGAACGTCAGACAGCCCGGCCCCGCCACTCCCCTTCACACCCGAGGACCCCGAGCCCATGAGCCCCGCAGACGGCGACCGTGACCCCCAGCGCATCCTGATCGTCGACGACGAGCCGGCGGTACGCGAAGCACTTCAGCGCAGTCTCGCCTTCGAGGGGTACGGGACCGAGGTCGCCGTCGACGGCGCGGACGCGCTGGTGAAGGCCGAGGCGTACCGGCCCGACCTGGTCGTCCTCGACATCCAGATGCCCCGCATGGACGGCCTGACCGCCGCGCGCCGCATCCGCGCCACCGGCGACACCACGCCCATCCTGATGCTCACGGCCCGCGACACGGTCGGCGACCGGGTCACGGGCCTCGACGCGGGCGCCGACGACTACCTGGTCAAGCCCTTCGAACTGGACGAACTCTTCGCCCGCATCCGCGCCCTGCTCCGCCGCAGCTCCTACGCGGCGGCCGTGGGCGCGGCCAACCCGGCCGACGAGGACGCGCTCACCTTCGCCGATCTGCGCATGGACCTGGCGACGCGCGAGGTCACCCGGGCCGGCCGCCAGGTGGAGCTGACCCGCACGGAGTTCACGCTCCTGGAGATGTTCATGGCACACCCGCGCCAGGTCCTCACGCGGGAGCAGATCCTGAAGGCGGTCTGGGGCTTCGACTTCGAGCCGTCGTCGAACTCCCTCGACGTCTACGTCATGTACCTGCGCCGCAAGACCGAGGCGGGCGGCGAACCGCGCCTCGTCCACACGGTGCGCGGTGTCGGATACGTACTGCGGCCCGGCGGCGCGGAGTGAACAAGGTCGTACGCCGGTTCCGCTCCCTGCCGATCCGGTCCCGACTGGCGCTGCTGGTGGCGGCGGCGGTGGCGTTCGCGGTGGCGGCGGTTTCGGTGACGTGCTGGTTCATCGTGCAGGGGAAGTTGTACGACCAGGTCGACGGGGACTTGAGGTCGTCGTTCCGGACCATCCAGGCGGACGACTTCGACGCGTTGACGAAGACGTGTCCCCAGAAGCCGTCCAGCACACTCGGCGGGGCGCCTCGGCCGCAGACCTACGCGCAGGTGGTCAGGTCCGACGGCAAGGTCTGTCTCTTCAGCAACCTGATGCCCCAGGTGAAGGTCACGAGCACGGACAAGGACGTGGCCAAGAACCCGGACCCGGAGGTTGCCAAGCTGCGCAACGGCACCGACAGCGACGGCAATTCGGTACGCGTACTGACCACGGCCGTGGTCGTGAAGAACGGCCCGTTCCAGCAGGGCGTGGCCGCCGACTACGCCTTGGTCATCGCCGTCCCGCTCAAGGGCACGGAGTCCACGCTCAACGAACTGGCGCTGATCCTGCTGCTGGTCTCGGGCGTGGGGGTGTTCGGCGCGGGAGCGGCCGGCCTCACGGTCGCACGCGCAGGCCTCCGCCCGGTGGACAAACTCACGGAGGCGGTCGAGCACGTGGCCCGCACGGAAGACCTGGACATCCGCATCCCGGTCGACGAAGCGAGCGACGACGAGGTGGCTCGCCTGTCCCGCTCCTTCAACTCGATGACGTCGGCCCTGGCCAGCTCGCGAGAACTCCAGCAACAGTTGATCGCAGACGCGGGCCACGAACTCCGCACGCCACTCACCTCATTGCGCACCAACATCGAACTCCTCACCCGCAGCGAGGAGACGGGCCGCCCCATCCCCGAAGCGGACCGCAAGGCACTCCTGGCGTCGGTGAAGGCACAGATGACAGAACTGGCCGCACTCATCGGCGACCTCCAGGAACTCTCCCGCCCGGACACGGGCCAGCACTCGGGCCGCACCCAGATCGTCGCCTGGCACGACACGGTCGAATCGGCCCTGCGCCGCGCCCGGCTGCGCGGCCCTGAACTGACGATCACGGCGGACGTCCACCCCTGGTTCGTCCGAGCGGAACCCTCCTCCCTGGAACGGGCGGTGGTCAACATCCTCGACAACGCGGTGAAGTTCAGCCCGGAGGGCGGAAGGGTCGAGGTACGGCTGGTGGCCGGTGTGCTGTCGGTCCGCGACCACGGCCCGGGCATCCCCGCCGACGAACTCCCCCACGTCTTCGACCGCTTCTGGCGCTCCCCGAGCGCACGGGCACTACCCGGCTCGGGCCTGGGCCTGTCGATCGTGGCCCGCACGGTCCAACAGGCGGGCGGCGAGGTGTCCCTGTCCCACGCGGAGGGCGGCGGCACGGTGGCGACGGTACGGCTGCCGGGGGCGGCGGTACCTCCCCCGGAGGATCTGCCCTTGGCGTGATGGCCCCGAGGTCGGGGCCGCCCGCTTCTTGCAAAGGGTCGGCCGCAGGCCGATCGCCGAAGGCGACGCGAAGCGCCCTTGACGCAGGCCGTGGAAGCACGACACTGCCAAAGAAGCGGGCGGCTCCGACACAGTTACCTGGTGACGGGCTTGAGCAGCAACGCCCAGGTGTCAGGGGGCCGGCCTAAGGTGCCGTGTCCGGGCTCACAGAAATCCGAGCATGCCTGGCGAGTCGATGTCCACGGTCAGGATGCCAGGGGGGTAGTCGCCCTCTCGTCCGGTCAGGATGATCGACATCCCGCCGGTTTCGATGTGCGGTGTAGCAACGTAGAGGGTGTGGCAGACGTCAGGCCCGCCCCAGCCGTCACGGATCATGGAACCCACCGTTGCCGCCGCTGTCTGATGGAGCGGGTCGACCATGACTCCCGGAAGCGCGATCACATCGCCGGCGGTCCCCTTCTCCATCGACTCCGCTTGCATCAGACACAGCGCAGGGATGTGCAGCCAGTCCCCGGGCGTGTGAGCGACGTTGTCGACGAGGCGGTGGAGAGTTTCGCGCCCTTGAGAGAGCGCGACCACCGCACTGGTGTCGAGAATGATCACGCTGCGTTGCCTCGCAGGGTGTGCATCTTCTCGGCGGCCATCGCGTACACGTTGGCCAGGACGTTCGGCCCTTGGTCGAACTCCTCGTCGGTCAATGTGCAGCCCATCCGCTCACGCAGCACCTTCCGTGCGGCAGCGACACGTTCTGCGAGCTGGTCTGCGGTCAGCCGCTCGGCAGCCAATTGCTCGACGAGCTGCCCCAAAGTCACACCCTGCTCTTTGGCGACCTGCGCAAGATGATCGCGGGTTTGTCGGGACACCTGGATGGTCGTGTGCTCTGCCATAGCTCCACCATAGCGACACCACAACCGTAGGGCTGCCCCGTCTGCGACGGTTTTCACCGGTCGGTATGAACAGGCCTCCCGCCCTTGACGTCGTCCAGGAACGACGCCCAGGAGCCCGACCCGAACATGAGCACGGGGCTGTCCGACCGTTTGCTGTCGCGGACCGGGACTATGCCGGGGTGGCCGTCTGCGACCTCCAGACAGTTCGTGCCGCCCCCGTCGCTGTAGGTCGACTTGCGCCACACGGCGGTGGTGAGGTCAGGGGCTCGGTTCATTCTCTGCACTCCTCTAGAAGGCGCTTGATGAACGCCGTCGACTCCACGGGAGTCAGCGCCGCGTCCCTGACGCGATCGTAGGACAAACGGAAGCGCAGGACCTTGTCCGGTTCCGTGATCAATTCACCGAAGCCGTTGCCCTCTGTCCAGGCAACGGGATCACCAACGCGCTGCCAGAAGAGCCAGAGGTGGCTGTCCATGAGGTCGTGCACTCCCGCCGCGAACGGCAGCACCTGGATCGCGACGTTCGGCAACTCGGCCGCGTCCAAGAGGTGTGACAACTGCTCCACCCACACCTTCGCGTCAGGGATCGGCCTCCGCAGAGCCCCCTCATCCAGGATCACGCGTACGTCCGGCGCCGACTCGCGGTACAGCAACTCCTGCCGCCCCATCCGCGCAGCCACCTGTTCCTCGACTTCCTCACTGTTGCCTGCCGTTGTCTGGGCGCCAGACAACCCTGACAACACCGCGCGGGCGTAGTCCTCGTTCTGCAAGAGACCCGGCACGCGCAGCTGGAACATCCACATGATCTGCGCCGTCGCCTCGAGGTCCATGAACGCCTTGTACTTGTCCTTGATGACCTCCCTGCGTGCCTCCCGCCACTCGCGAATCAGCAGGTCACTGCACCCGTAGTAGCTGTCCAGGTCCTCCATGACCGCCGGCTTGGAAAGCCGCTCCCCCTTCTCCAGGCGGCTCAAGTAGCTCTTGTCGTACCCCGTGTCCTCGGCCAACTGCCCGAGCGACTTGCCCGCCTGTTCCCGCAGGAACCTGAGCGTCCTGCCCAGTGCCGCACGCCCCGACTCCCGCTCCCCGTCAACCACTTCGCCCACGTCACCCCTCACCGTTGCCTGGGGCGTCAGGCAACACCTGACCCCTTCCGCAGCGTACGGGTGAGCCGTAACCATCGAGGCACGAACGGTAATCACCGCTCGTCAAACCCCCCGCCTGCCTCCCGAAGAGGGCCCCATGCGTCTGCTCCTGCCCCTCCTACGACTCCTCCTCCCCGCCCACGGGCGCCACCGTGCCACCCCCGATCGGCTGCCGCCCCCTCCCCCCGAACCCCCTCGACGCCGCAGCCCCTACGTCGAACCCCTCGTCATGGACACCCCGTTGGTCCGCCCGTACCTCCACCACCTGGAGATCTACGCATGAGACTGCTCCCCTGGACCGGCGTCGACGGCAAGCCCTGCTACCTCTCCACCGACGATCCGCACAGCCACCTCTCGCGGCTCGCCGATGACGTCGAGGCCGCTCAGCTCGCCTCCGCCGAGCAGGTACTCGGGGGCGCGAGGGCCGTGCTCGAGGACGCCAAGGCCGGTGAGCGTGCTGTGCGTTTCGCGCTGGCGAGGGCCGCGGAGTCTCTGGGGGACGTGCTGCGCGTTGCGGTGAGCCGGGAGAGCGGCGCCCGATAAAGCAGGACAAGCCCGCCCGCCAGCTGTCAATGTCCTGTCGTACCCACCAGTACCGCAAACACCCGCACTCGTTCTGACATCTTCACTGCCGTCACAGAACGACAAGCAGGAGTGAGCGACCCCCATGCGTCTCATTCGTAAGTCAACTCTCAAGAAATGCGGCCTTGTTGCCGCTTCCACCGCCCTCGCCATGACCGGCCTGCTGGCCGGCGCGGGGACCGCCTCCGCCGGGCCCGCCGGGGCGACCAACATCCGGGGTGTCGACCCCGGTGACACCGACCTGATGATCGAGCGGCTGTGCGGTCAGGAGACGAGCCTGACCGGCGTGTACGGCGCCCTCAATGTCGACACCGGTGAGTTCAAGACCCAGGACGAGTACCTGCGGGACGTCTTCGGGCTGTGGAAGCCCGCCGGGCCGTGGGAGCTGTTCCGGGGCTGGTGCGGGTACGCCGAGGCCTCGACCTGGTCCATCAAGGGCGACACCGTCCGGACGTCCCGGTGGATCGGCAACAGGGGCTCCGCCGACGACAAGGAGACCTTCGTCAGCAGCTACAGCACCAAGACGTTCGCGAAGAAGAGCGTCGGCGGGACCATCAGTCTCTCCCTCGCCAAGAGCATCTTCAGCGGGAGCGTGGGCGGCAGCGCCGGCTACGAGTGGGGCTGGGAGAAGGAGTCCAAGTTCGAGACCCGGAGCGAGAAGAGCATTCCGCCGTGCCGGCAAGTCGCCGTGACCTGGACGCCGTATCAGCGCGTGGTGCGCGTGAACCCCGTCTTCCAGGTCGAGGACTACCAGTGGGACAAGGGGGATGGGGAGCGGACCGTGCACAGCTGGCGTGACCGCGGGTACCAGACCATCTACTCGCACGGGTACTACATCGACGGCATCTCCGACAAGCTCCTGCCCAGCGGCCAGCCCGACGGCCGTGAGGACAAGGTCGAGGAGAAGCTCGGCCCCGAGTCCTGCACCAGCTGACGACTCGGCAGAACCCGGCAACCTTTCCGTGCGGGGCGGCGACCCATCTCCGGATCATCCCCCCGCACGGAACGGATTCGCCGAATGAGTGAGCAGCCGCGTAGCAACCCCCCGCTCCGGCCCCGGCACCGGCGCCGCAGAAGCCACCAGGCCCTGGCCGTCACGGTCCCCCTGGCCCTGACCGCCGCCGGCACCCTCGCCTACGGCACCGACCTCGGCGTACTCGGCGGCACCGGTCGGCAGGCCTCCGCCTCCGCCCCGGCCTGGGCCGCCGACACCGCCGACGGCTTCGCCTCCGTCAACTCCCTCGGCCAGAACGGGACGTACGGCGGGCGCGACGGCAAGACCGTCACCGTGAAGACGCAGGCCGAGCTGGAGAAGTACGCCACCGCCGCCGAGCCGTACGTCATCGTCGTCGCCGGGACCATCGCCATGAACCCGGTCGGCAAAGAGATCAAGGTGCAGTCCGACAAGACCATCGTGGGCCAGGGGACCTCCGGGCACATCGTCGGCGGCGGGTTCTTCCTCGGGTCCGGCGTGCACAACGTGATCATCCGGAATCTGACCATCCGGGACGCGTACCAGGGCGTGTGGAACGACAAGGACCATGACTTCGACGCCATCCAGATGGACGGTGCTCATCACGTCTGGATCGATCACAACGATCTGCGGCACATGGCCGACGGGCTCATCGACGTCCGCAAGGACTCGACGAACGTCACCGTCTCCTGGAACAAGCTGAGCGACAACAACAAGACCTTCGGCATCGGCTGGACCGAGAACGTCAAGACCGACATCACGATCCACCACAACTGGATCCGCGAGACCGAGCAGCGCAACCCCTCCACCGACAACGCCGCCCACGCCCACCTCTACAACAACTTCCTCGAGGACGCGGCGGGCACCGACATCAAGTCGTCGTACGGCAACTACTCGCGCGGCGCGACGAAGATGGTCCTGGAGAACTCCTATTTCCAGGGCATCAAGAATCCCGTCATCAAGGACAGCGGCGCCGCCATCGTGCAGCGGGGCAGCGTCTTCTCCGGGACCAGTGGAAGGAACGAGAGCGGCGGGAGCGCCTTCGACCCGAAGGCCTACTACCCGTACAGCCTCGATCAGGCCGCCGACATCCCCTCCATCCTCAGGTCCGGTGTCGGGCCCCGGTCCAACGTCGGTACTACGACCGCCTCCACCAAGGCCGCCGCCGCGACCACCCTCACCGTCGCCGCCGACGGCAGCGGTCAGTACCGGACCGTGCAGGCCGCCGTGAACGCCGTACCGGCGAACAACCCCGCCCGCGTGGTCATCGCCGTGAAGCCGGGTACGTACCGGGAACTCGTCAAGGTGCCGTCCAACAAGCCGCACGTCACCATCCAGGGCACCGGCGGCAGCCGCAAGGACACGACCATCGTCTACAACAACGCGGCCGGCACGCCCAAGCCCGGCGGCGGTACGTACGGCACCGGCGGCAGCGCCACCGTCGCCGTCGAGGCAGACGACTTCCAGGCCCGGAACCTGACCATCTCCAACGACTTCGACGAGAAGGCCAACCAGAGTCTCAGCGGGCATCAGGCCGTCGCCCTGCGGACCGCCGCCGACAAGGTGTTCCTGGACGGGATCATCGTCAGCGGCGACCAGGACACCCTGCTCGTCGACACCGCCGCCAAGGACCGGCTCGGGCGCGTCTACGTCAGCAATTCCTACGTCATCGGGAACGTCGACTTCATCTTCGGGCGGGCCACGGCCGTCGTCGACAAGTCCGTCATCACGCTGAAGAAGCGCTGGGACGGGACCTCGGCCGGTTACGTCACGGCTCCCAGCACGGCCGCCGACCGCAAGGGGATCCTGATCGCCAACTCCACGGTGAACGGCGATGTGTCGAACGGCAGCTTCTACCTCGGCCGGCCCTGGCACGCGGGCGGGGACGCCTCGCTCGACCCGCAGACCACGGTCCGCAACACCAGCCTCAGTGGCGCGGTCAAGTCCACGCCGTGGACCGACATGAGCGGCTTCTCGTGGAAGGACGACCGGTTCGCCGAGTACGAGAACTCCGGTGCGGGAGCGGGCGGTGCGAGCAGCAACCGGCCGCATCTGAGCGATGCGCAGGCCGCCGACCAGGAGGTCGCGGACTGGCTCGCGGGCTGGACGCCCTCGGCGTCCTGACGGCTCCCTTCCGGGTCCGGCTGACAAGCGGCGCCGGACCCGGAAGGGTCACCATGCCTTGGGAGTGACCTACTTCTTCCAGGCGTAGTGCAGCCGGTCCAGGCCGCTCTGGTTGTTCACCGTCAGGCTGAGGTTCGTGCCCGTGCCCTGGAGCGTGGTGAGGGAGTAGGTGTCACCGTTGCGCAGGCCGGGCCAGTAGACCGAGCCCAGGCCCAGCTCCCGGATGGTGTCGGTCGCGGCCTGTATGTACGCGATCTCGTTGGAGGTGCCCACCGGGCCGTTGTAGTCCAGGCCGGTGGTCATGGAAGCGCCGAACTCGTCGAGGATCGTGCGCGAGGCACAGTCGCCGATGCGCGACTTGAAGTCCGCCTTCCACTGGTCGACGCTGGTCCAGTCGGTGTGCCAGAAGCCGTAGTTGTGCAGGGCCAGGCGGGTGCCCTTGAGGCGCGGGTCGGCGCAGACCGGCTTGACGTCCTCGCTGTACTTGTAGCCGCCGATCAGGATCCGGTCACGGGGCACGTTGCGGTAGGTGTTCACCCACGTCGCGGCGATGTCGGTCCACTCCTGGGCGGTGTAGCCGAACGGCTCGTTCATCGGCTCGAAGTACACGCGGGAGTTGTGGGCGTAGGCGGTGGTGATCCGCTTCCACATCCGGTCCCAGGTGGCCTGGTCGTCGATCTTGCCGTCCTTGGCGTTGTCGGCCTCCCAGTAGCCCAGGATGACCTTGAACCCCTTGGCGGTGGCGGCGTCGATCGCGCCCCGGTACGACTTCCAGAAGGGGCCGTTCACCGAGGTCGGGTTCACGGGGAGCCGGACCGTGTTGGCGCCGAGCTTGGAGAAGCCACCGATGATCGCCTTGGACTTGGCGTAGGTGGTGGCGTAGCTGTCGGTGGTGGACAGGCCCGAGGGCACGACCGCGTCGTCGGCGTAGTTGTCGCGTGGGTCGGCCCAGTTGACGCCCTTGAAGTCACTGACGGGCGGCGGTGTGGTGGGACGGGAGGCCGGCGAGGCGGCAGCGGGGGAAGCGAGCGCTCCGCCGAATGCCGTGACGCAAGCCAGCAGCGCCCCCACGCAAGCTGTCCCGCGATGGTTCTTTTGAGACACGACATCCCCTTCTGAGCATGTGCGAAGGTGAGCAGCCCGCAGTCGGACCGCTCAGTGGAGCACGAAACTAGAAGGAGACTCGAACAGAGGTCAACACATCTGCACACAAAGTTTCACCCACGACGGGGGCGGGTCGCTCAGGAGGACTTCTCCCCGTCCGAGGACGACGAGGACATGTCCTCCAGGTTCTTGCGCGCCTTGTCCGAAAGCTGCTTCTTCCCGGCCAGCACCTCCCGGTAGTACTGCGCGCCCTTGTCCTTGGCCATCGGGAAGTCCTCGTCGAACTCCTCCGCCTCGTGGTACGGGTCGCCCTGCTTGGTCAGGGCACTGCGCATGGCCTTGCCGGCCCCCGGGAACCTGCGCTCCTCGGACTCCGTCATGATCCCGTAGAGCATGGCGGCGGCCCGCTTCTGCGTGGCGCTCATGCCGGCGAGGGCCTCCTCGTCCAGCGCCTCGCCGCGCGCGGCGGCCGCGACCATGGGCTCGTGCTCGGCGTCCAGCGCCTGGACCAGCTCGTTGTACGTGGTTCCGAGGTCCTCGCTCCCCGGGTGCTGGGACTTCTTGTTCGACGTGATGTACGGGCCGGCCCCTCGGCCCTTGTTCACCGTGTAGGGACCGAAGGGGCTCTGCCCGGGGCCGTAGTTGGGCGCCGCCTGACCGCGCTTCTCCGCCCGCTCATTGGCCCTGCGCAACCGGCTCAGCCCGTCCATGGGCTTCTCCTCGGCCGGGCCTTCGCCGTTGCCGCCCTGGGGCATGCGCTGAACGGCCGCGAACGCGGCGTTGCCGGCGGTGCGCTGGAGGGAGGCGGCCGCGTCCGGCGTCATCTGGCCCGCGGCTGCCAGCCGGGCCGCCTGGGCACCGTCCTCCTGGGGCCGGAGCAGGGGCCGGTGGGGGTGTCCGGCCCGCGCGTCCGCCTCGGATTCCGGGGACCTACCGTGCCTGTGCATCCGCATCATCCTCGTCTCGGTCCGGTGCGCCCGGCCAGTCTCCGGGGGATCGCGGGGTGCGGACAGCGCCCGGGGGCCAGACTTCCGGGCACATTCCGCTGCGCGAAAGGCCCTGGGAGTGGGTGGGGTGCGGTTCAGGCGGGGGCGGGGATCAGCTCGAGCCGGCGCGGCTCAGCCCCGACTCCGGTACGGCTCAGCCCCGGCTCCGGCGCGGCTCAGCCCCGGCTCCGGCGCGGCTCAGCCCCGGCTCCGGCGCGGCTCAGCCCTGGAGCCGACGTGACTCAGCCTGGGTCAGGCCGGACTCACCCCCGGAGCCCGTATGACGGAGCCCCCGGAGCCCGTGCGACCCAGCCCCGGACCCCGTATGGCACAGCCCCGGACCCAGCCGAGTTCAGCCCCCGGGACCCGGCTGGGCTCAGCCGCCCACCGACAGCCCCGAGCCCGACAGCCGCACCCGGATGCCGTCCTCCTCGACCCGTACGTCCTCCAGCCGCACGTCCCCCTGCTCCGGCTTGGGCAGTTCGAAGGCCAGCGCGAGACGGTCGGCCAGGACCGGGCGGGTCAGGCTCGACAGCTCGCCGAGGAGGTCGGGGTCGAGGCCCAGGCGCTTGAGCACCTCGGGGTTGTTCAGGGCCAGGTCGATGAGGTTGAGGCGTTCGGCCTGGCGGGCGAAGCGCGGGGAGCCGGTCAGCTCGGCGAGCTTGCCGTCGTCGGCCAGGGCCTCGTTCACGGTCGCCTCGGGCACGCCCATGCGCTGCACGATGGCCGGGACCGACAGCAGCGCCTTGGCCTTCTGGGTCTCCCGGGCCAGGTCGGCGGAGGCCTTGGGCGTCAGGTGCAGTCCCTCCGAGGCCCGCTTGCCGGGGCGGTAGGTGGCGAGGTCGCCGATGTCCAGGCGCATGCCGCCGATCTCCGTGGCGATGCCCCGCTCTCCCTGCCGCTGGATCCGGGCCTCGGCCCGCAGCTTCAGGTTGTGCCCGGCGACCGGCAGGGTGCCGCGCGCCCGCACCCGGTCCCGGCCCTCGCCGGTGAACGTCACCTGGGAGGCGCCGAGTTCACGGTTGAGGTCCGCGAAGGACAGCATGACGTCGCCGTCGAACCGGGGTACGTCGGCGCCGCGCACGGACGTCAGACCGTCGGCGTTCAGCCGTACGTCATGGGCCGTGGCCGACACCTTCGCCAGCGAGACCCGGTCGGCGGCGACGTCCGGGACGGTCACCTTCACCGACTCCAGCCGTTTGTCGGCGAGTTGGGTGAGGAAGGGGAAGCCGCCGATCTCCACCTCGGGCGCGGCGGCCAGGTCCAGGCGGTCCTTGAGGGTGTCCGCGGCCCGGTGCTCGGCGTACAGCACCGCCCAGCGGTCACCGAGGGCGGCGAAGGATGCGAGGACGACCAGGCCCACCACCGCCTTCACCGCGAGCGGCAGCCCGGCGAAACGATTCTTTCGACGTCGGCCGCCGCGGCGGTGGTCGGGCGGCGACCACTCCGGCTCCGGCTCGTCCCGCTGCTCGGCGTCCTCGCCGAGGAAGTCCTGCAGAGGGGTCGCCTCCAGAGGCCCGTCGTCGAGTGCGCCGAGTTCGTCGTAAGGGTTGTGGGGCTGTTCGGAGCGGTCGTCGGGATGATGCGTGTCTATGCGGTGGGGGGTGCGCATCGTCTCATCCGACCATGCGCACCGCCCCACCTCGCAACCTGAACCCCACCTATGCGATCTACTTCACGATGGTGATGCGGTCGGCCTTCGGCGGCGCGATCGGGTTCGACGCCGAGGAGTTGGCCGTCAGGTACTGCTCCAGAGCCGCCAGGTCGTCGAGGCCGACGACGTCGTTCGTGCCCTGACCCAGCGTCGGGAAACCGTCTCCGCCGCCCGCGAGGAAGCTGTTCGTCGCGACACGGTAGGTGGCAGCCGGGTCGATGGCCTTGCCGTCCAGCTTGACCGAGTCGGCGACCACCCGGTCGGCACCGGACTTGGTGAGGTCCAGCGTGTAGGTCAGGCCCGACGACACCTGGAGAACCTTCGGGGCCGCCGCGTTCGGGCCGGTCACCTGCTCCTTGAGGACCTGGATCAGCTGGGCGCCCGTGAAGTTCTGGAGGTTCACGGTGTTGGCGAACGGCTGGACCGTGAAGCCCTCCGCGTAGGTCACGACACCGTCGCCCTCACCGGCCTTCGCCGCGTACGTCAGAGGCGCGCGGATACCACCGGGGTTCATCAGGGCCAGGTCGGTCTCCGGGTCGAGCTGCTTGCCGTACGCGAGCTGGGCGTCGGCGATCAGGTCGCCGAGCGGGGACTCGCTGCCGGTGTTGCCGATGTCGCCGGAAATGTAGCCGATCGGCTTGTTGCCGATGGGCGCGGCCAGCGTGTTCCACTTGCTGATCAGCTCGGTCATGTCGGGCGCCTTGGGGACGTCCCGGGTGACCACGCGGTTCGCCGACTTCACGGCCGTACGGGCGATGTCGCCGGTCTTGCGGTCGTACGTCAGCGTGGTGTCGGTGTAGAGGCGGCCGAAGGACGCGGCCGAGGTGACCATGCGGGGCTTGCCCGACGGGTCGTCGATCGAGCACACGTACGCGTTGTGGGTGTGGCCGGTGACCAGCGCGTCCACCTGCGGCGTGACGTTCTTGGCGATGTCGACGATCGGCCCGGAGACGCCGTCGCCGGCGCCCGGGGAGTCACAGTCGTAGTTGTACGACGTCGACCCCGGGAAGCCGCCCTCGTGGATGAGGGCGACGATCGACTTCACGCCCTGCTTCCGCAGCACCTTGGCGTACTTGTTGATCGTCTCGACCTCGTCCTTGAAGGACAGGCCCTTGACGCCCTCGGCGGAGACGATGTCCGGAGTGCCCTCCAGGGTCACGCCGATGAAGCCGACCTTGACGTCCTTCTTCTTCCACACCCAGTAGGGCTTGAGGATCGGCTTCTTCGTCTTCTCGTCGAGGACGTTGGCGGCCAGGTAGGGGAAGTCGGCGCCCTTGAACTTCTTGTCCGTGTAGCAGCCGTCCTTCGGGTGGCAGCCGCCGTTCTGCAGGCGGGCCAGCTCCTTGGCGCCCTCGTCGAACTCGTGGTTGCCGACGGACGTGACGTCGAGGTCGAGCTTGTTCAGCGCCTCGATGGTCGGCTCGTCGTGGAAGAGCCCGGAGATCAGCGGGGAGGCGCCGACCATGTCGCCGCCGGCGGCGGTGACGGAGTACTTCTCGCCCTTGCGGGCCTCACGCAGATGCGTGGCCAGGTACTCGACGCCACCCGCGTCGATGGTCTTCGTCGTACCGTCGGCCTGCTGCTCGGTGACCCGCCCGGAGGAACCGGCGGGCGGCTCCAGGTTGCCGTGCAGGTCGTTGAACGACAGCAGCTGGACATCCTGGTAGCGGCCGGGCCAGTGACCGCCCTTGCGCTGGTCCTCGCCGGCGCTCGCCGACCCCGGCAGCCCCGCGGCGGCCAGCGCACCGACGGTGACGACACCGGCGGCGATTGCGACGAAACGGTTCGTACGACGTCTACGGCGCTCCTGGTGCACCGATGCCGGTGAAGTGGCTGGCATACGCCCCCCTGTGGGTCTGCTGCTGGTTGTTGAGACAGTGATGTCGTCGTGTTCGGACGGTGAAGTCGTCCGGCGCAGCCTAGAGTCAACGCGCGTAGCGCGACAGGTGTTTCGTGGTTACATCTGGGTTGCTTCTTTGCCGCCGATTTACCGGTGGGGCGCCGTACCCTCGTACGCATGACCAGCGACGACACCGTAAGGCCCGGACGCCCCCGCTCGATCGAGACCCTTGCCGCGCTCTCCCCCGAGCAGACCGAGGCCGTGCTCGGACTGCTCGCCGAGGCCGCCCGGACCGACGGGCAGCAGGCGGTGTCCGAGCAGGGCCGGTTGCAGTTGCGCGGCGGCGAGCGGGAGGGCGTGGCCCATCTGCTGCTCACCGTCGACGGGGAACTCGTCGGCTATGCCCAGTTGGAGGACACCGACCCGGTGGAGCCCCCGGCCGCCGAGCTGGTCGTCCACCCCGGGCATCGCGGGCACGGGCACGGGCGGGCGCTGGGGTCCGCCCTGCTGGCCGCGTCGGGCAAGCGGCTGCGGGTGTGGGCGCACGGCGGCCACTCCGCCGCCCGGCATCTCGCGCAGGTCCTGGGCCTGACGCTGTTCCGTGAACTGCGTCAGATGCGCCGCCCGTTGAGCGACTTCGACGCGCCCTATCCGAGGCTCCCCGAGGGCGTGACCGTCCGTGCCTTCGTGCCCGGCCAGGACGACGCGGCCTGGCTCGCCGTGAACGCCGCCGCCTTCGCCCACCACCCCGAGCAGGGCTCCCTCACCCAGCGGGACCTCGACGACCGCAAGTCCGAGCCGTGGTTCGACCCCGCCGGTTTCTTCCTGGCCTTCCGCGGCGACGAACTCGTCGGCTTCCACTGGACCAAGGTCCACGCCGAGGAGGGCCTCGGCGAGGTCTACGTCCTCGGTGTCGGCCCCGGCGCCCAGGGCGGCGGCCTCGGCAAGTCCCTGACCACGATCGGCCTGCGGCATCTGGCGAGGCAGGGCCTGCCGACGGCGATGCTCTACGTCGACGCCGACAACAAGGCGGCGGTGACGGTGTACGAGCGGCTGGGGTTCGAGACGCACGAGGTGGATCTGATGTACCGGACGGAGACCTGAGCCGGGCTCGGGCTCAAGCCCGTTGCGCCCACGACGGACGCCAGGTCTCCCCCTCGGTCGGGCGTGGGCGGGTCGCCAGCAGGTGGTCGCGGAGGGCGGCGAGGCCGGGATGCGGGTTGTCCGTGCGCCACAGGAGGGAGTGCGGGTAGACCGGCATCGGGTCGCGCACGGGGACGAGGCGCAGGTCGTGGCCGGTCGGCCAGACGAGCGGGGTGCGTTCGCTGAGGAACGTCGCCAGGGTCGGGGAGCCCGCGATGGTGTCGAGGAGGGCCTCGATGCCGAAGTTGGGGCCGATGGTGTCGATGGTCGGGCCGAAGGTCGCGGCGAGTTCGTCGTAGTACGCGGCCCACTCCGTGCCGGGCTCGTTGCCGGGCATCCAGATCCGGTGACCGGCCAGTTGGGCGGGTGTCACCGAGGCGGCCCGGGCGAACTCGTGGTCGGGCCCGACGCACAGCCGCAGCGGCTCGTCGAGGACCGGGACGGCTTCGACGCCGTCGGGGAGCCGGCGTCCGGGCATGGTGACGGCACGGAACGTGGCGTCGACGGCCCCGTCCCGCACGGCGGTCAGCGCCGTGTCCGCGCCGAACAGCGTGACGACGTCCAGGGCGATCTCCGGATGCGCCAGGTGGAAGTCCCGTACCAGTCCGGCCGTGGCGACCCGGCGCCCCACGACGTCCACCCGCAGCGCACGGTCCCCGGGGCTCACCGCGGCCACCGCCCGCTCCTCGGCCTGGAGCAGGGCCCGGGCGTGCGGCAGGAGCGCCTGCCCGTCGATGGTGAGCTCCGCTCCCCGGGGCGTGCGCACGAGCAGCCGCACCCCGAGGTCCTTCTCCAGCGCGGCGATCCGCTTGGATACGGCCTGCTGGGTGAGGGCCAGATCGACGGCGGCCTTCTGGAACTGCCCGGAGTCGGCGATCGCCACGAAGGCTCGTACGGCTTTGAGGTCCACGGCGGCACTCTAGGAGTACGACCTGCGGCCCGGGCCCCCGCGCCAGGACCACCGCCGCAGCGGCTCCCCCGCCCCCAGCACCCCCACCAGCACGGCCCCGGCCAACACCACCACCCACCGGTCATGCGCCGCCGCCCACCGCTCGTCCTGCACCGGCACCAACAGCGCCCACCGCTCGGGCCAGAACAGCAGAACCAGCACCACCGAGGTCAGCAGGCCGCCCGCGAGGCGCGCCCCGGGCCGTGCGAGGTCGCTGCGGCGCACCGCGATCACCGCGGCGGTCACCGCCAGAGCGAAGGCCGACCCGGCCTCCAGCGTGATGTCGGCGACCGGCGGCCGTATGTCCTCAGGCACCAGCAGCAGCGCCACCGTCCACCAGGCCGCCACGACCGGGAGGACGAGTGCCGCCCGCAGTCCGGTGCGGACCGGGCGCGGGGTCGGCACCGTGCACGTGGTGTGCCGGGCCGGGTCGTCCAGCAGGAACACCAGGCCCATCGCGAAGGCCAGGATCGCCGCCCGGAGCAGAGGCAGCGCGAGCCAGCCCCCCGCCTCGCCGGTGGTCCTGGTCAGCGCGGCCATCAGCAGCCCCGCCGCACCGGCCACGCCCACCAGGCCCAACGGCAGGGTCCGGCAGACGGCGACGACCAACTCTCCGCTCAGTCGCACTTGTCGTCTCCCTCGGGGGCCTTGACGCCCAGCAGCTCCGCCGCCCGGGCCGCCGTCAGCTTCGGCGCGGTCAGTTCGGCCCAGTGGGACTTCACCCTGGCGGTGACTTCGCCCCGGGGCCGCGTCAGCAGCTCGCGCAGCACCTCCGTCTGGGCCTCGGTCATGGACAGCCCGTCCGTCGGCTGGAGCACGAGGGCCGAGCCGGTGACGCTGTCGTCGAGGCGGACGCGGCGCAGCGCGGCCATCGGGTCGGACTCCCAGCCCAGGGCCAGCCACATCACGGTGACGATGCGGCCGTCGCAGATCGAGGTCGAGGCCTTCTCATCGCCCGCGACCAGCACTCCGGCGACGGCGGCCGAGAACTCGGGGACGCGGTTGCCGCCCCACTGGGTGCCCACCGTCACCTCGTACGGACGCTCCAGCGGCTCCAGCGCACTGTCGCTGGAGAGGCCGTAACGGGCCTCGATCCGCTGCCGGACGACGACCTTCTGGTCCTGCGCGCCGCCCCCGGCCAGGGACCGCACCCGGTCCACCACCCCGGCCCAGTCCCCGACCCGCGGCCCCCACTCGGGGAACGCGCAGTACGTCGACCCGTCCCGCCGGACGCAGGACTGCACCTGCTCGGGGGAGGCCGAGGCCCGTTCCCGGGCCCGGACCAGCTCGGGGGATTCGCCGCCCGTCTGGGCCACCCCGCCCACCAGCGCCATGGCCAGCGCCCCGGCGATCCCGGTCAGAAGGACCGGCTTGCGGCCACCGGCGACCAGCACCGCGGTCAGTCCCGCGCACAGCGCCAGCCCGGCCAGATACAGGGCGTGCCAGCCGGCGGACCTGCCCAGCAGGTCGGACGGCAGGGTGTTGCTGCTGGCCTCGGCGACGACCGGCAGCAGCCAGCGGCTCCCGTCGTCGCTCGTGCCCCAGAAGAAGAGGAACAGGAACAGGGAGAACACGACCGCCAGGGGCGCGGCCAGAGGCGACCGCACGAGCCCTGCCATGAGGAGTCCGACGAGACCGGCCAGCAGCACGGTCAGCGGGCCGACGAGCAGTTCGCTCACCGAACCGTGCCCGATCGCGCCGGGCCGGAGCGCCTCGCGGCCGAACTGCGCGGCCACGCACACGGCGGTGAGCAGGGCCGCGGCCAGGGCCGACAGCGCATGGGCGACCGTACGCCGCCACAGCGGCATGACCAGCGCCGCGAAGTACGGCTCCGTCCCGTGCCGCCGGGAGCGCAGCGCGGCGCGATTGACGCACAGCAGCACGGTGAGCCCGACGAGCATCGGCGCGCTCTGGGTGGCACGGTCGGCGTCCTGGAGCGCGGGATAGCCGCCCCAGTCCTTCCCCGTGCGCCATACGGTCCAGCCGATGTACACCAGGAAGGCGATGATCATCGGCAGCATCGTCAGCAGCCGGCGCGTCTCGAACCCGGCCAGGGCGATCACCGCGGCCCACGGGCGACCGTCCTCGGCCCGCTCGTCGGACGCGACCGGCTTCTCGATCACCGCGGTCATGCCGCCACCTCCACGGCGTCACCGTCGAGGGTGAGCAGATAGCCGTCCTCCAGGGTGGGTTCGAGGAGTTCGGCTCCGTCCGGCGGATCCCCCACGTTCCGGAAGGTCCCGGTCCCGGTGCGCCATCCCGCCTTCGCGCCCGGGTCCCGCTGCGCGCTGCTCCACACCCGCCCTGCCGCCCGGGCGGTCAGCTCGGCCGGAGTGCCCTCGAACCGCACCCTGCCCCCGGCCATGACCAGCACACGGTGGCAGAGCATCGCCACGTCCTCCGTCTGGTGGGTGGAGAGCAGCACCGTGCGCCCCTCCCCGGCACCCGCGATCAGCTCCCGGAACCGCATGCGCTGTTCGGGGTCGAGCCCGACGGTGGGCTCGTCGAGGACCAGGAACCCGGGGTCGCCGACCAGGGCGGCCCCGAGGGCGACCCGCTGCCGCATCCCGCCGGACAGCTTCCGGATCCGCTTCCCGCGTACGTCGGCGAGTCCCACCTCGTCGAGGACCCGCCGCACCTCCCGGTGCCGGGCGGACCGGTCGGTCATCTCCTTCAGGATCGCCACGTAGTCGACGAACTCGAAGGCCGTGAAGTCCGGGTGGAACCCCGGGGTCTGCGGCAGATAGCCCAGCCGGCGCCGCACCTCCTGCCGGCCCCGCGTGGTGCCCGGGTCATGCCCGAGCACGGTGAAGGCGCCCTGGTCGGCGGGCAGGGCCGTGGCGAGGACCCGCAGCAGCGTGGTCTTGCCCGCGCCGTTGGGCCCGAGGAGCCCGGTGACGCCGGAGGTCAGCCGCAGCGACACGTCGTCGAGGGCACGGGTGCCCCCGTAGCGGAGGCTGAGCCCGGAGGCGGACACGGTCGGGGTCATGCGGCACGTCCCTGGAAGAGGTCGAATCGGTCACGGAGCAGAAAGAGCAGCCCGGCGGCGAGCGCGGCGACCATCGCGGAGACGCCCTGCCCGGCCACGGTGAACGGCGCCAGGGGCGTCTGCGCGCCCGCGCGCAGCACATCGGCCAGCAACAGCAGCCCGACCCAGGCCCCGCCGACCAGCGACGGCGCGAGCACCGGCCCCAGCCGGGGCGTCAGCGCGAGCCCCGTCGCGGTGAGCGCCAGGGCGGGCAGCAGCCAGGCCAGCGCACGCAGGCCGTACGCGGGCAGGGCGAGGGTTGCCAGCCCGTTCAGGCCCAGCACCACGCCCAGCACGGCCACCGTCCGGATCATCAGCAGCCGGAACCCGTGCATCGGCGCGACGACGGCCATCTCGTACGTCGGATCCAGCGCGGGCCCGTACGCCAATGCCACCCCGGCCAGCGGCAGCAGCGGCGCGAGTGCGAGGAAGAGCGTGGGGGACTCCCCGCCTCCCACGAGGTGCCCCGCCAGCACACTCAGCATCAGCACGGCGACGACGGCTCCCAGCCAGGACCGCCGCAGCACGGGCGCCGCCGCCAGCAGCCGCGCGGTGTGCCCGGGCACCCCGAGCCGTACGAGCAGCGACTCCAGCAGCCCCGTCCGGGGCGCGTCCAGCTCGGCGTCGAGCCGCTCCCACCCGGCGTCGAGGGCGACCGGGTCACTGACCTCGCCCAGTACCTCCCGGCACCGGGCACAGGCCGCCAGGTGCGCATCGGCGGACCACAGGGCCGGCGCCGCCAACTCCCCCCGCGCATAGGCGCGCAGGTCCTCTTCCGGCACGTGCCAACTCATGCCAACGCCTCCCGCAACTGCTTGCGGGCCCGCATCGCCCGCGTCTTGACCGTCCCCGGCGGAATTCCGAGCAGTACGGCCGCCTCCCGGGTCGTGAGCCCGTCGATGACGGTCGCCTGCAGCACCGCCCGCAGCTCCGGCGACAGCCGGACGAGGGCCCCGGCGAGGTCCCCGTGCTCCACCCCCGCGAGCACGCGTTCCTCCGCCGACGCCTCGTCCCGGTGCCGCAGCCGCGCCAGGGCCTGGCGCAACCGCCCCCGTGCCCCGTCACCGCGCAGCGCGTCCACCAGCCGCCGCGACCCGATGCGCCACAGCCACCCGGCCACGTCCGCGGAGTGGCCCTCCTCCCGGTAGCGGGCCTTGCCCCGCCACACCGCGAGGAACGTCTCCTGTACGACGTCGTCGACGACCCCTTGATCGGCGCACCGCCCCCGCAACCGGGCCCGGAGCCACGGCGCGTACCGCCGGTACAGCTCCTCGAAGGCACGCCGGTCGGCATCCGCGGCGATGGCCCGCAGCAGCTCCCCGTCGCTTCTCGTTTCGCTCACATCTCCTCATCGGACCGGCCCGCGCGATCGGTTCACGAAAGCACGCACGGCTTTTCCGGCCCCCCGCCGCACTCGCTCCCGCCGCACTCGCCCCTCGCGCACCGGCGGGGCTACGGTGGCCCCAGTCCCCATCCCGTCCCCGGCCCGACCTCGGACTCGGCCCCAGCCCGGCCGTCCCCCATCTGGCCCCTTCCGTACGCGGGAGACACTCCGGGCACCCCGGGACACCAGGGACCGTCCACAGCCTGTGGGCAAACCCCGGACCCCCGCGAGCCGCCCCCCGCTATCCCGCACGTCATGTCTCCGTAACCATCGATTCAGACGAGCTTGCGACGCTCGGCCAATGAATCCCGCCGTGCCAGAGCCTTCGCCACCCCGAGAGGGGCCTGAGGGGAACGGGAACACTCATGTGACGCCCCCGCTCCCTCCCGCGCTGTCCGACGCGCCCGTGATGCTCGCGGCGCGGAAGAATGGGTCCATGAGCCAGCCGAACACCCAGGCACAGGTCCAGCACGCGCAGCCCTCCGTGGGCTCCATCGCGGCCCACCGCCCGCACACCATCGCGGCGGCCGTCTCCGACCTCGAACCCGATATCGACGCCGATCTCGACGCGTACGAGGAGTCGCAGGCCGACGGCGCCCCCGCGCTGCCGCAGGGCCGGTTCCTCGACCGGGAACGCAGCTGGCTCGCGTTCAACGAGCGGGTCCTCGAACTCGCCGAGGACCCGAACACGCCCCTGCTGGAGCGGGCCAACTTCCTCGCGATCTTCGCCAGCAACCTGGACGAGTTCTTCATGGTCCGGGTGGCCGGTCTGAAGCGCCGTATCGCCACCGGCGTGGCCACCCGCTCCGCCTCCGGCCTCCAGCCCCGCGAGGTGCTGGAGATGATCTGGGCCCGTTCCCGCGAGCTCATGGCCCGGCACGCCGCCTGCTACCACGAGGACGTCGCCCCCGCCCTCGCGGAGGAGGGCATCCACCTGGTCCGCTGGAACGAACTGCAGGAGAAGGAGCAGGCCCGCCTGTTCACCCTGTTCCGGCACCAGATCTTCCCCGTGCTGACCCCGCTGGCGGTCGACCCGGCGCACCCCTTCCCGTACATCTCCGGGCTGTCCCTGAACCTGGCCGTCGTCGTACGGAACCCGGTCACGGGCCACAAGCACTTCGCCCGTGTGAAGGTGCCGCCGCTGCTGTCCCGCTTCCTGGAGAGCTCCCCGGGCCGCTACGTCCCCATCGAGGACGTCATCGCCGCCCACCTGGAGGAGCTGTTCCCGGGGATGGAGGTCCTGGAGCACCACGCCTTCCGCCTGACCAGGAACGAGGACCTGGAGGTCGAGGAGGACGACGCGGAGAACCTGCTCCAGGCCCTGGAGAAGGAGCTCATGCGGCGCCGCTTCGGGCCGCCGGTGCGCCTGGAGGTCGAGGAGTCCATCGACCGCGAGGTCCTGGACCTGCTGGTGCGCGAGCTGAAGATCAGCGAGGCCGAGGTCTACCCGCTGCCGGGTCCGCTGGACCTCACGGGCCTGTTCAGGATCGCCTCCCTGGACCGGCCGGAGCTGAAGTACCGGAAGTTCGTCGCCGGCACGCACCGCGACCTCGCCGAGGTCGAGTCGGCGTCCGCGCCGGACATCTTCGCCGCGCTCCGGGAGCGGGACGTCCTGCTGCACCACCCGTACGACTCGTTCTCCACCTCCGTGCAGGCCTTCCTGGAGCAGGCGGCCGGCGACCCGGACGTCCTCGCGATCAAGCAGACCCTGTACCGGACGTCGGGCGACTCCCCCATAGTCGACGCCCTCATCGAGGCCGCCGAGTCCGGCAAGCAGGTCCTGGTCCTCGTCGAGATCAAGGCCCGCTTCGACGAGCACGCCAACATCAAGTGGGCGCGCAAGCTGGAGGAGTCCGGCTGCCACGTGGTCTACGGCCTGGTCGGCCTGAAGACCCACTGCAAGCTGTCGCTGGTGGTCCGCCAGGAGGGCGACACGCTCCGCCGCTACAGCCACGTCGGCACCGGCAACTACCACCCGAAGACGGCCCGGCTCTACGAGGACCTCGGTCTGCTCACGGCCGACCCCCAGGTCGGCGCGGACCTCTCGGACCTCTTCAACCGTCTCTCCGGCTACTCCCGCCGCGAGACCTACCGCCGTCTCCTGGTCGCCCCCAAGTCGCTGCGCGACGGCCTGATCGCGCGGATCACCAAGGAGATACAGCACCACCGCGCGGGACGCCCCGCGCACGTCCGTATCAAGGTCAACTCGATGGTCGACGAGGCCGTCATCGACGCCTGCTACCGCGCGGCCCAGGCTGGCGTTCCGGTGGACGTGTGGGTGCGCGGCATCTGCGCGCTGCGCCCGGGCGTGGCGGGCCTGTCGGAGAACATCCGGGTCCGCTCGATCCTCGGCCGCTTCCTGGAGCACTCCCGGGTGTTCGGCTTCGGCAACGGCGGCGAGCCCGAGGTGTGGATCGGCAGCGCCGACATGATGCACCGCAACCTCGACCGCCGTATAGAGGCCCTGGTCAGGGTCACCGACCCGGCCCACCGGGCAGCGCTGAACCGGCTGTTGGAGACCGGCATGTCCGACGGCACCGCCTCCTGGCACCTCGGCCCGGACGGCGACTGGACCCGGCATGCGACCGACGCGGACGGCCAGCCTCTGCGCAACATCCAGGAGATGCTCATAGACGCGCGGAGGCGCCGGCGTGGCACAGCGACACCTTGACCCGACGGATCCCAGGTACAGGCACGCCACCCCCGCCCCCACCGGGGACGCCCTCGCGGGCTATCTGCGGGCCCAGGCCACGGAGTTCCTCCGGGCGCTGCGTCTGCACCGTGAGACGGGGTCGGGCGCGGGCGGCTCGGAGGGGTCCGCCGACGCGGCGCGGGCACTGCGCCGCTCGGCCCGCCGTATCAGCTCCAGCCTGCACACGTTCCAGTCCCTCCTGGACACGGACTGGTGCGAGGGCATGCGTCCGGAACTGGCCTGGGTCTCGGGAACCCTGGCCATGGAACACGCGTACACCGCCCGTCTGGAGCGCCTGCTGAACGCGCTGCACCGCCTGTCGGGCTCCACGGCGTTCCCGGCCCAGACTGCAGGCGCGGCGGCACCCGCCAAGGCCGGTGCCGCGGCCCACCCGGCCTCGGCGCCGGAGCGCGGCAACCTCACCGTGGGCGCGGCGAAAGCGGGCGCCCTGCTCGACCGCCAGCTCAACCTCGCCCGCACCCGGGCCCACTCCACGGCCCTCCAGGCCCTGGGAAGCAGCCGCTTCCACGCCATCGCGGACAAGGTCGCGGTCCTGGCCAGCGAGGTCCCCCTGACCAAGACCGCCGGCACCACCGACCTGCGCCCCCTCGCCACAGCGGCGGAGGGCCGCCTCACGGACGCCGTGGCCGCCCTTCCCCTCGTCACCGCGGGCAACCCGTACAACGCCGCGGCCCTCATCCACGGTCTGTCCCCGGACACGGTCCCGCACCCGCAGGACGCCCCGTGGCACCAGGTCCGCCTGCTGCTGCGCCTGCACCGCTACGCCCGTGAGGCCCTGCGCGGCGAGCCCAACGGCAACGGTGTCGTCGACCTGCGCCTGCTCTCCGCCGGCCAGGCCCTGAACCGCCACCGCGACGCCTCGGAGGCGGCGGCAGCGGCGGCCCAGGCGGCCCGGACCCCCCGCATCGCCCCCGCGACGGCGTACGCCCTCGGCGTGCTCCACGCCGACCAGCGCCACGAGGTCGAGGCGGCCCGTTTCGCGTTCCAGCAGTGCTGGCAGAAGGAATCCGTCAGCACGTCATGACCGGCCACGCCACGAGGAGGCGGTCACGTGAGCTCCCCCGACGACACCACGGTCCAGGCGGCCGGCTGCGTTCTGTGGCGCCGCTCCCCCGTCACGGGCGAGCTGGAGGTCTGCCTGGTCCACCGGCCGAAATACGACGACTGGTCATGGCCGAAGGGGAAACTCAAGCGCGACGAGGAGGCACTCGCCGGTGCCCTGCGCGAGGTGGCGGAGGAGACGGGGTGCCGGGCTGTGCCGGGCACCGAGCTGCCCACCCAGCACTACGTCGCGAACGGCCGCCCCAAGCAGGTCCGCTACTGGGCGGCCGAGGCGATATCCTGCGAGTTTTCCCCGACGGACGAGGTGGACCGGGTCCTGTGGCTGACACCCGCCGCCGCCCGGGCCCGTCTCACGCAGCCCCACGACCGTCCCTACGTCGACGCGCTGCTGTTGTCCTTGGCCGGTGCGTGAAGCGGAACCCGCACGTGCCCTCCCCGTAAGCGTTCCGTGACCTAACCACACCTTCGGCAGGGGTTCACCCCTCGTTCATTTATGGCCATAGGCGGCTTCACCTGATCTGCCTAATTTCAGCCCTACCCGACGCGAACCGCGCCAGCCGCGTGTCAGCGTCGCGCGTCACCCGGACTCTCCGCACGCCGCCGATTCAGGACGGCGGCCTCTGGAAGGAATTCAAGTGAAGCTTCAGCGCATGAACCGGCGGGCCCTCGCTCTCGGTGCTCTCGCCGTCTCCGGCGCCCTGGCCCTCACGGCGTGCGGCTCCGACGACACGGGCACCGGCAGCGGCGGCTCGTCCGCGGCCGCCAAGCCCGGCAGCATCAAGTGCGACGACGCCAAGGGCCAGCTGCTGGCCGACGGCTCCTCCGCGCAGAAGAACGCGATCGACGCCTGGGTCAAGCAGTTCGCCGTCGCCTGCCAGGGCGTGCAGATCAACTACAAGGGCGGCGGCTCCGGCGCCGGCGTCACCGCGTTCACCCAGGGCCGCGTCGCCTTCGCCGGCTCCGACTCGGCGCTGAAGCCCGACGAGGTCGCGGCCTCCAAGAAGGTCTGCTCCGGCGGCCAGGGCATCAACCTTCCGATGGTGGGCGGCCCGATCGCGGTCGGTTACAACGTCAACGGCGTTGACAACCTCGTCCTGGACGCCTCGACCCTGGCGAAGATCTTCAACAACGAGATCACCAACTGGAACGACCCGGCGATCAAGAAGCTGAACCCCGACGCGAAGCTTCCGGACCTCAAGATCCAGGCGTTCCACCGCTCGGACGACTCCGGCACGACGGACAACTTCACCAAGTACCTGATGGCCACCGCCAAGAAGGACTGGCCCTACGACGGCGGCAAGACCTGGCAGGCCAAGGGCGGCCAGTCGGCCTCCGGCTCCTCCGGTCTCGCCCAGCAGGTGAAGCAGACCAACGGCGCCATCAGCTACTTCGAGCTGTCGTACGCCAAGGACGGCATGAAGACCGTCGACCTCGACACGGGTGCCGCCCAGCCGGTCAAGGCCTCCGTGGAGAACGCCACCAAGGCCATCTCCGAGGCCGTACTCCCCAGGCGGGGCACTTAATGCGTTAGCTGCGGCACGGACAACGTG
>NZ_JBSHKH010000101.1:0-30637 GCF_053643595.1 Streptomyces sp. NPDC055506
CGGGCCCGGCCGGCCCACCCCGGGACACGCCCAGCTCGCACGGAGTCCCGACACCATGTCATGGCCGCCCGTCCGCCGATCCGGAGCGAGGTGGCCCGAGAGGGAGTACGAGAAGGTGGCCACACCTAAAAAGGGCCGGAGCGCGAGCACCCAGAGCAAGCCGGGTCGCTCGCTGGTCCTGATTCTGATCGCCCTCGTGGCGCTCACCGGTGGGATGTTCGCTTCGGGGCACACGAAACCACGTCTCGGCATCGACCTGGCCGGCGGCACGAGCATCACGCTCCGCGCGGTCCCCGAAGCCGGCAATGAGGCGGCCATCAACAAGACCAACATGGACACCGCCGTCTCCATCATGGAACGACGTGTCAACGGTCTTGGCGTCTCGGAGTCCGAGGTCCAGACACAGGGCCGGGAAAACATCATCGTCAACATCCCCAAGGGGACGAACTCCGAGCAGGCCCGCAAGCAGGTCGGCACCACCGCCAAGCTCTACTTCCGCCCGGTCCTCGCCACCGAGGTCGCCGGCGGCAAGGGCACGGCCAGCCCCTCCCCGAGCCCCACCGGCAGCCCCTCGGACAAGCCGTCCGGCAAGGCCACCGACAAGCCCGAGGCCACCGACAAGAACTCCGCCTCCCCGTCGGCCACGCCCACCACGCAGGGCCGCGCGGTCACCGACGGGCTGAAGGCCGACGCCACACCGTCGGCGAGCGCCTCGGACGACAAGGCCAAGGCCAGCCCCTCCCCGTCGGCGAGCGGCGGCTCCGCCGAGGCCGACGCGAGCGCGCTGCAGGCGAAGTACGCCAAGCTCGACTGCACCGACGAGAAGACCCGCTCCACCGTGGGCGACGGTGTCAAGGCCTCCGAGATGACCCTGGCCTGCGGCAAGAACTCGCAGGGCCAGTGGCAGAAGTACATCCTCGGCCCCGCCGAGGTCGACGGCACGGACGTCGACAAGGCCCAGGCAGTCCTGAACACCCAGACCGGTGCGGGCTGGACGGTCACGATGGACTTCACGGACGGCGGCGCCAAGAAGTTCGCGAACATCACCGGCAAGCTGGCGCAGAACCAGTCGCCGCAGAACCAGTTCGCGATCGTCCTGGACGGCGAAGTGGTCTCCGACCCGTACGTGCGGCAGGCCCTGACCGGCGGCAACGCCGAGATCTCCGGCAACTTCAACCAGCAGTCCGCCCAGGACCTCTCCAACATGCTGTCCTACGGCGCGCTGCCGCTGACCTTCAAGGTCGACAGCATGACGACCGTGACCGCGGCGCTGGGCGGTGACCAGCTCCAGGCCGGACTGATCGCCGGCGCCATCGGTCTCGCGCTGGTCGTCATCTACCTGCTGGCGTACTACCGCGGCCTGTCGTTCATCGCGCTCCTCTCGCTGCTGGTCTCCGCGGCCCTCACCTACACGCTCATGGCCCTGCTCGGCCCGGCCATCGGCTTCGCGCTGAACCTGCCGGCCGTGTGCGGCGCCATCGTCGCCATCGGCATCACCGCGGACTCGTTCATCGTGTACTTCGAACGCGTCCGTGACGAGATCCGCGAGGGCCGCTCCCTGCGCCCCGCCGTCGAGCGGGCCTGGCCGCGCGCCCGGCGCACCATCCTGGTCTCCGACTTCGTGTCGTTCCTCGCCGCCGCGGTGCTGTTCGCCGTCACCGTCGGCAAGGTCCAGGGCTTCGCGTTCACGCTCGGCCTGACCACCCTGCTCGACGTGGTCGTCGTGTTCCTCTTCACCAAGCCGCTGCTGACACTGATGGCCCGCCGCCCGTTCTTCGCGAACGGCCACAAGTGGTCCGGCCTCGACCCGAAGAGCCTGGGCGCTCAGCCGCCGCTGCGCCGTACCCGCCGCCCCGCCGGCCCTGTCGACCCGAAGGAGGCCTGAGATGTCGAAACTCGGCAACCTCGGCGCCCGACTCCACCGCGGCGAGGTCGGCTACGACTTCGTCAAGAACCGCAAGATCTGGTACGGCGTCTCGATCCTGATCACCATCCTGGCCATCGCCGGCCTGGCGGTGCGCGGCCTGAACATGGGCATCGAGTTCCAGGGCGGCGCCGTCTTCAACACCCCGAAGAACACCAGCGCCTCGGTGTCCCAGGCCGAGCGGTACGCGGAAGAGGCCTCCGGCCACGACGCGATCGTCCAGAAGCTCGGCGACGGCAGCATGCGTATCCAGGTCGCCGGAATCGACACCGGCGCGGCGAACGACATCAAGAACACGCTCGCCGACGACCTCAAGATCGACTCGGAGCAGATCAACGCCGAGCTGGTCGGCCCCAGCTGGGGCGAGCAGATCGCCAACAAGGCCTGGCAGGGCCTCGGCATCTTCCTGATCCTCGTGGTGATCTATCTGGCGATCGCCTTCGAGTGGCGCATGGCCATCGCCGCCTTCGTCGCCCTGATCCACGACATCACCATCACGGTCGGCATCTACGCCCTCGTCGGCTTCGAGGTCACCCCCGGCACGGTGATCGGTCTGCTCACGATCCTCGGCTACTCGCTCTACGACACGGTCGTGGTCTTCGACAGCCTCAAGGAACAGACCAAGGACATCACCAAGCAGACCCGCTGGACCTACAGCGACGTCGCCAACCGCTCGATCAACAGCACCCTGGTCCGCTCCATCAACACCACGGTGGTCGCGCTGCTGCCGGTCGCGGGCCTGCTGTTCATCGGCGGCGGAGTCCTCGGCGCCGGCATGCTCAACGACATCTCGCTGTCGCTGTTCGTCGGTCTCGCCGCCGGTGCGTACTCCTCGATCTTCATCGCCACGCCGCTCGTCGCCGACCTCAAGGAGCGCGAGCCGCAGATGAAGGCCCTGAAGAAGCGCGTCCTGGCCAAGCGGGCCGCCAAGGGGGAGACCCCCCAGACGGAGACCGGGGACGAGTCCTACGCCGACGAGCCCGAGGACGTCGCTCCGGCCGTAGTCGGCCCGCGCAACCAGCCGGCGTCCCGCAACCGCGGCCGGGGCCGCCCCTCGGGGAAGCGCCGATGACCGACATCAAGGAACTGCTGCTCAGCCGTATCAGGGACGTGGCCGACTACCCGGAGCCGGGCGTGATGTTCAAGGACATCACCCCGCTCCTGGCGGACCCGGCGGCGTTCACCGCGCTCACCGACGCCCTCGCCGAGATCGCCGTGGAGGCCGGCGCCACCAAGATCGTCGGCCTCGAGGCCCGCGGCTTCATCCTCGGCGCCCCGGTCGCCGTCCGCGCCGGCCTCGGCTTCATCCCCGTGCGCAAGGCGGGCAAGCTCCCCGGAGCCACCCTCGGCCAGGCCTACGACCTGGAGTACGGCTCGGCCGAGATCGAGGTGCACGCCGAGGACCTGGTCGCCGAGGACCGCGTCCTGATCATCGACGACGTCCTCGCCACCGGCGGCACCGCCGAGGCCTCGGTCCAGCTCATCCGCCGGGCCGGCGCCGAGGTCGCCGGTCTCGCCGTCCTCATGGAGCTCGGATTCCTCAGCGGCCGGGCCCGTCTGGAGCCGGCTCTGCGCGGGGCCCCGCTGGAGGCGCTGCTCACGGTCTGACAAGCCCGCGGCAGCCCGGTGGACACCGGCACGACACCGCGGAGGCGGGCCCGGAGGAATCCGGTGCCCGCCTCCCGCGTTCCAGGGGTAGACGGTCCTCACATTGGCCTGAAGGCGATCCCGGGGCACAGGATCGCTACCATGGGGTCTCCGGAGCCTGACCGGGGGACCCGGAACGCGCACGAGGAGCCCTCTTGTCAGACGAGGCCCAGCACCTGACCGCCGCCAAGCCCGAGTCCGCCTCGGCAGCGGCGAAGCCCGCGCCGAACGCGCCGCACGCGAAGAACGACACCCGCGGGCCGGTCGAGCACGCCCAGTCGGCGCCCGTCGACAAGACCGCCGAGCAGTCGCGCCCGAAACCGGCCCCTCCCGCGGTGCGCCAGGCCGGCGGCCAGCCCGCCCGCACCGGCTCCTCCAACCGCGTCCGTGCCCGCCTCGCCCGCCTCGGCGTCCAGCGCGCCAACCCGTACAACCCCGTGCTGGAGCCCTTGCTGCGCATAGTGCGCAGCAACGACCCGAAGATCGAGACGGCGACGCTCCGCCAGATCGAGAAGGCCTACCAGGTCGCTGAGCGCTGGCACCGCGGCCAGAAGCGCAAGAGCGGCGACCCCTACATCACGCACCCCCTCGCCGTGACCACCATCCTCGCCGAGCTGGGCATGGATCCGGCCACGCTGATGGCCGGCCTGCTGCACGACACGGTCGAGGACACCGAGTACGGCCTGGACGACCTGCGCCGTGACTTCGGCGACGTCGTCACCCTCCTCGTCGACGGCGTCACCAAGCTGGACAAGGTCAAGTTTGGCGAGGCGGCCCAGGCCGAGACCGTGCGCAAGATGGTCGTCGCCATGGCCAAGGACCCCCGCGTCCTGGTCATCAAGCTCGCCGACCGCCTGCACAACATGCGCACCATGCGCTACCTCAAGCGCGAGAAGCAGGAGAAGAAGGCGCGCGAGACCCTGGAGATCTACGCGCCGCTCGCCCATCGCCTCGGCATGAACACCATCAAGTGGGAGCTGGAGGACCTCGCCTTCGCGATCCTCTACCCCAAGATGTACGACGAGATCGTACGGCTGGTGGCCGAGCGGGCACCGAAGCGTGACGAATACCTGGCCATCGTCACCGACGAGGTCCAGCAGGACCTGCGGGCGGCCCGCATCAAGGCGACCGTCACCGGCCGCCCCAAGCACTACTACAGCGTCTACCAGAAGATGATCGTCCGCGGCCGTGACTTCGCGGAGATCTACGACCTGGTGGGCATCCGCGTCCTCGTGGACACCGTCCGCGACTGCTATGCGGCCCTCGGCACGGTGCACGCGCGATGGAACCCGGTCCCCGGCCGGTTCAAGGACTACATCGCGATGCCCAAGTTCAACATGTACCAGTCGCTGCACACGACGGTCATCGGCCCCGGCGGCAAGCCCGTCGAGCTGCAGATCCGCACCTTCGACATGCACCGCCGCGCCGAGTACGGCATCGCCGCGCACTGGAAGTACAAGCAGGAGGCCGTCGCGGGAGCCTCGAAGGTACGCACCGACGCCCCCAAGTCGTCCGGCAAGAGCAAGGACGACCACCTCAACGACATGGCGTGGCTGCGCCAGCTGCTCGACTGGCAGAAGGAGACCGAGGACCCGGGCGAGTTCCTGGAGTCCCTGCGCTTCGACCTCTCCCGCAACGAGGTCTTCGTCTTCACCCCCAAGGGCGACGTCATAGCGCTCCCGGCCAGTGCCACCCCGGTGGACTTCGCGTACGCGGTCCACACCGAGGTCGGCCACCGCACGATCGGCGCCCGGGTGAACGGCCGCCTGGTGCCGCTCGAATCCACCCTCGACAACGGCGACCTGGTCGAGGTCTTCACCTCCAAGGCGCCCGGCGCCGGCCCCTCCCGCGACTGGCTCGGCTTCGTCAAGTCACCCCGTGCCCGCAACAAGATCCGGGCCTGGTTCTCCAAGGAGCGCCGTGACGAGGCGATCGAGCAGGGCAAGGACGCCATCGTCCGCGCGATGCGCAAGCAGAACCTGCCGATCCAGCGCATCCTGACCGGCGACTCCCTGGTGACCCTCGCGCACGAGATGCGCTACGCGGACATCTCCGCGCTGTACGCGGCGATCGGCGAGGGCCATGTCTCCGCGCAGAACATCGTGCAGAAGCTCGTCCAGGCGCTCGGCGGCGAGGAGGCCGCCACCGAGGAGATCGACGAGTCGGTCCCGCCGGCCCGCGGACGCAGCCGCAAACGCCGCTCCAGCGCCGACCCGGGGGTCGTCGTGAAGGGCGTCGACGACGTGTGGGTCAAGCTGGCCCGCTGCTGTACGCCCGTACCCGGCGACCCCATCATCGGCTTCGTGACCCGCGGTAGTGGTGTATCGGTTCACCGCAACGACTGCGTGAACGTGGAGTCACTGTCCCGCGAGCCCGAGCGCATCCTCGAGGTCGAGTGGGCGCCCACCCAGTCCTCGGTCTTCCTGGTCGCCATCCAGGTCGAGGCCCTGGACCGCTCTCGCCTGCTGTCGGACGTCACCCGCGTGCTGTCCGACCAGCACGTCAACATCCTCTCCGCGGCCGTCCAGACCTCCCGCGACCGCGTCGCCACCTCCCGCTTCACCTTCGAGATGGGCGACCCGAAGCATCTCGGCCATGTGCTGAAGGCGGTCCGGGGGGTGGAGGGCGTCTACGACGTGTACCGGGTGACGTCGGCGCGCAGCAGGTCGTGACCACCACGCGGAAGATCACGTGAAAGAGGGCCCCGTACGGCGTGTACGGGGCCCTCTTCCGACCGACTGATCAGCTCCGACCGGCTGGATCAGCCGCCGAACTCCTGCAGCCCCTTCTGCGCCTGGTCCAGCAGCGCCTGACGGCCCTCGAGCTCACGCTCGAGCTTGTCGGCCCTGGCGTTGTTGCCCTGCGCACGGGCCTGCTCGATCTGACCCCGCAGCTTGTCCACGGCGGCCTGGAGCTGGCCGGTCAGACCCTCGGCACGCGCGCGTGCCTCCGGGTTCGTCCGGCGCCACTCGGCCTCCTCGGCCTCCTGGATGGCCCGCTCGACCGCGTGCATCCGGCCCTCGACCTTCGGCCGGGCGTCGCGCGGCACATGGCCGATGGCCTCCCAGCGCTCGTTCACGTTCCGGAACGCGGCGCGGGCCGCCTTCAGGTCGGTGATCGGCAGGAGCTTCTCGGCCTCCTCGGCCAGCTCCTCCTTGAGCTTGAGGTTCTCCGACTGCTCGGCGTCCCGCTCGGCGAAGACCGAGCTGCGGGCCGCGAAGAAGACGTCCTGGGCGCCGCGGAAGCGGTTCCACAGATCGTCCTCGTGCTCACGCTGCGCACGGCCCGCGGCCTTCCACTCGGCCATCAGCTCGCGGTAGCGGGCCGCCGTCACACCCCAGTCCGTCGAGTTCGACAGCGCCTCGGCCTCGGAGACCAGCCGCTCCTTGGTCTTGCGGGCCTCCTCGCGCTGCGCGTCCAGCTGCGCGAAGTGCTGCTTGCGCCGCTTGGAGAACGCCGACCGCGCGTGCGAGAACCGGTGCCACAGGTCGTCGTCGGACTTGCGGTCCAGCCGCGGCAGGCCCTTCCAGGTGTCCACCAGGGCCCGCAGCCGCTCACCGGCCGCCCGCCACTGGTCGGACTGCGACAGCTCCTCCGCCTCGGCGACCAGCGCCTCCTTGGACTTGCGCGCCTCGTCGGACTGCCTCGCCCGCTGCGCCTTGCGCTCCTCGCGGCGCGCCTCCACCTGCTCCACGAGCTTGTCCAGCCGGACCCGCAGGGCATCCAGGTCGCCCACCACATGGTGCGCGTCGACCTGCTCCCGGATGTGGTCGATGGCGACCTGAGCGTCCTTCGCCGACAGGTCGGTGGTCTTCACTCGCTTCTCGAGGAGGCCGATCTCGACAACCAGGCCCTCGTACTTGCGCTCGAAATAGGCCAGCGCCTCCTCGGGGGAGCCTGCCTGCCAGGAACCGACGACCTGCTCGCCGTCGGCCGTACGCACGTACACGGTCCCCGTCTCGTCGACGCGGCCCCACGGGTCGCTGCTCACAGCGCCTCCTCCACATGATGCCTGCGAGGGGCCTCAGCACCCCCGGGCATCGTCCACAGTTTCGTCACGGCCAACATAGGCGACCGGCGGGGGGCGTGTCCGCATCCCGCGCGACCGAAATTTCGCAGTTGGGGGTCAGGATTCGGTGATCGTGGCCTTGTTGATCACGACCGTCGCATTGGGCGCCGTGTTGCCCGTCTGAGGGTCGGGGGCCTGCGCCCCGGCCTTGGCGATCTTCGTCAGGACCTTCATGCCCGACTCGGACACCGTACCGAACGGTGTGTAGTCGGGCGGCAGCTGACTGTCCTGGTAGACGAGGAAGAACTGGCTGCCGCCGCTGTCCCGCCCCTGCTTCGTCTGGGCGTTGTACTGGTTCGCCATCGCGACCGTGCCCGCCGGGTACACCCCGCCCTTGAGGCTCTTGTCCTTGAGGTTCTCGTCCGGGATGGTGTAGCCGGGTCCGCCCATGCCGGTGCCCTGCGGGTCACCGCACTGCAGGACGTAGATGTTCTGGCTGGTGAGCCGGTGGCACTTGCTGTGGTCCAAGTACCCCTTGCCGAGAAGGTAGTTGAACGAGTTCACGGTGTGCGGCGCCGCCGACGCCTTCAGCGCGACGTCTATCTCGCCGCACGTCGTGTCGAGCTTCATCGTGTACTTCGCCGACTCGTCGATCGACATCGCAGGTTCCTTCTTCCAGGTCTGCGACTTGACCTTGCCCGCGGCGGGCTTCTCGCACGGGTCCGGGGCCTTGCTGGGCGTGGCGCTCGGCGTGACGTCCGCGTTCGCGTTCTCCGTCTTGCCGTCGTCCTCGAACGGCTTGGTCAGGAAGACCGTCACGGAGAGCACCACGATCACGCCGAGAGTCGAGGCGATCACGGAGTTGCGGATACGGGCCTTGCGTCGAGCGTCCGTGCGTCGCTGCTGCTGCCGCAAGAACTTCTCCCGGGCGAGCTGACGCCGCCGCTGTTCCTGGCTGACCACCGGGTTCTCTCCTCATGGGTCTGATGCGTCGACCGGTACGCGTGCGTCCTGTGTGCCGAGCGCCTGCGTGTGCCCCGTACCGTATATGGGTTCGCTGAGGAATCGGCAGCGCCGGTAGGCTCTGTCACCAGCCGCAGCCTCCCGTATCGACACAACGAAGGACGATCGTGCTCATTGCAGGGTTCCCCGCCGGGGCCTGGGGGACGAACTGCTACCTCGTCGCCCCCGCCGCCGGTGAGGAGTGCGTGATCATCGACCCCGGCCATCAGGCCGCCGACGGCGTCGAGGAAGCGGTCAGAAAGCATCGGCTCAAGCCCGTCGCCGTCGTCCTCACCCACGGCCACATCGACCATGTGGCCTCGGTGGTCCCGGTGTGCGGCGCGCATGACGTGCCGGCCTGGATCCACCCCGACGACCGGTACATGATGAACGACCCCGAGAAGGGGATCGGCCGTTCCATCGGGATGCCGCTCCTGGGTGAACTGACCGTGGGGGAGCCGGACGACGTCAAGGAGCTGGCCGACGGGGCGAAGCTGGAGCTGGCGGGCCTGGAGCTGTCCGTCGCGCACGCGCCCGGCCATACCAAGGGGTCGGTGACCTTCGGCATGCCCGAGGCGGCGGACATCCCGCCGATCCTGTTCTCGGGCGACCTGCTGTTCGCCGGCTCCATCGGACGCACCGACCTGCCCGGCGGTGACATGGCCGAGATGCTCGACTCGCTGGGCCGCGTGTGCCTGCCGCTCGACGACTCGACCGTGGTGCTGTCCGGCCACGGCCCCCAGACGACCATCGGCCAGGAGCGCGCCACCAATCCGTATCTGCGGCAGGTGGCGGCCGGCCAGGGAGCCCACGACGCTCCCCGACGAGGAATGTGACGAGACCTTCCGTGAGCACCTTCAAGGCCCCCAAGGGCACGTACGACCTGATCCCGCCGGACTCCGCGAAGTACCTGGCGGTCCGTGAGGCGATCGCCGCGCCGCTGCGGGACTCCGGCTACGGCTACATCGAGACGCCCGGCTTCGAGAACGTCGAGCTCTTCGCACGCGGTGTCGGCGAGTCGACGGACATCGTCACGAAGGAGATGTACGCCTTCGAGACCAAGGGCGGCGACAGGCTGGCCCTGCGCCCCGAGGGCACGGCCTCGGTCCTGCGCGCCGCGCTGGAGGCCAACCTGCACAAGGCGGGCAACCTCCCGGTCAAGCTCTGGTACTCGGGCTCGTACTACCGCTACGAGCGTCCGCAGAAGGGCCGCTACCGCCACTTCTCGCAGGTCGGTGCCGAGGCGATCGGCGCGGAGGACCCGGCGCTGGACGCCGAGCTGATCATCCTGGCCGACCAGGCGTACCGCTCGCTGGGCCTGAGCGACTTCCGGATCCTGCTCAACAGCCTGGGCGACAAGGAGTGCCGCCCCGTCTACCGGTCGGCGCTGCAGGACTTCCTGCGCGGCCTGGACCTGGACGAGGACACCCTGCGCCGGGCGGAGATCAACCCGCTGCGCGTCCTGGACGACAAGCGTGAGTCGGTCCAGAAGCAGCTGGGGGACGCGCCGCTGCTGCGCGACTACCTCTGCGACGCGTGCAAGGCGTACCACGAGGAGGTCCGCGAGCTGATCACCGCCGCGGGCGTCGCCTTCGAGGACGACGTGAAGCTGGTCCGCGGCCTGGACTACTACACCCGCACCACCTTCGAGTTCGTCCACGACGGTCTGGGCTCCCAGTCCGCGGTGGGCGGCGGCGGCCGTTACGACGGCCTCTCCGAGATGATCGGCGGCCCGGCCCTGCCGTCCGTCGGCTGGGCCCTCGGCGTCGACCGCACGGTCCTCGCCCTGGAGGCGGAGGGCATCGAGCTCGAACTCCCCGCGACCACCAGCGTGTTCGCCGTCCCGCTCGGCGAGGAGGCCCGCCGGGTCCTGTTCGCCAAGGTCACGGAACTCCGCAAGAACGGCATCGCCGCGGACTTCTCCTACGGCGCCAAGGGCCTCAAGGGCGCCATGAAGAACGCCAACCGCAGCGGCGCCCGCTACACGGTCGTCGCCGGCGAACGCGACCTCGCCGAGGGCGTCGTCCAGCTCAAGGACATGGAGTCGGGCGAGCAGACGGCGGTGGGCGTGAACGAGATCGTGGCGGAGCTGGAGGCCCGGCTGGGCTGACGTGAGCGCGAAGGCGCCGGAGTTCACCCGGCGCCTTCGTCACTGCTCCAGCAGCCCGTACCGCATCGCGCTGGTGACGGCGGCCGTCCGGTCGTCCACGCCCAGCTTGCCGAAGATCCGCAGCAGATACGTCTTCACCGTCGACTCGCCGATGAACAGCCGACGTCCGATCTCCGCGTTCGTGCAGCCCTCGGCGACCAGCCGCAGTACGGCCGTCTCGCGCTCCGAGAGCCGGGGCCGGTCCGGCTTGGTCCGCAGCTGGTCCACCAGCCGGGCCGCGACGGACGGTGCCAGTACCGTCTCGCCGCGTGCCGCCGCCCGTACGGCCTCCGCGAGTTCGGCACGCGGCAGGTCCTTCAGCAGATAGCCCGCGGCCCCGGCCTCCACCGCCCGCAGGATGTCCCGGTCCGTCTCGTACGTCGTCAGCACGATCACCCGGCACGGCAGCCCGGCCCGCGTCATCCGCGCGATGGAGTCCACACCGCCGCCACCCGGCATCCGCAGATCCATCAGCACGATGTCCGGCCGCAACTCCGCCGCCAGCGCCTCCGCCTGCGGACCGCTGGACGCGTCGGCGACGACCTCCAGGTCCGACTCGGCACTGAGCATCGCCCGCAGCCCCTCCCGTACGACGGGATGGTCGTCGGCCAGGATGATCCGGATCACGGCATCTCCCTCCTCACGACCGGCAGCCGGACGGTCACGGCCGTGCCCTCACCCGGGGCACTGCGCACCTCCGCGGTCCCGCCCACCTCGACGGCCCGGGCCCGCAGCCCCGCGAGACCGTATCCGCCACGGACCGCCGCCGGGTCGAAACCGCGGCCGTCGTCCCGCACGGACACCATGAGCCAGTCGTCCCCGTACGCCAGCGACACACCGACAGTCACCGAACTCCCCGCGTGCTTACGGGCGTTGGCCAGCGCCTCCTGGCAGGCGCGCAGCGCGACCACCTCGGGTCCGGCGGGCAGCATCCGCACCGGCCCGGTCACCTCCAGCCCCGCGTCATGGCGCGCCGCGAGCCGGTGCAGCGCGTCCGGCAGGGTCGCGCCGTCCAGGTCGACGGGAGCGCCCCCGGCGACCAGGGCCCGGGCCTCAGCGAGGTTCTGCCGGGCCGTCTCGTCCATCAGCCGCAGATGGCGCCGCGCCTCGGGCACATCGTGATCCAGCTCCGCCTCGACCGCCTGGATCAGCATCACGAGACTCGTGAACCCCTGCGCGAGGGTGTCGTGGATCTCCCGGGCCAGCCGCTCCCGCTCGGCCAGCGCCCCGTGGGCCTCGGACAGCCGGCCGACCTCGTGCCGGCTCGCGTCCAGCTCCGCGATCAACTCGGCCCGCTCCTGGCTCTGTTCGATGATCCGGATCGTCCAGCTGCCGAGCGCCACCGAGAACACCAGCGTGACCAGGCAGAACAGCACATTGAAGACCACGTCCCGGGCTTCGGGGCGCCACAGCAGCGCCCAGCCCACCACGGGCACGAGGTTGATCACGGCCACGGCGACCAGCGCCGACCGCAACCGCAGCGTCATGAAGCACTGCGGGATCAGCGCGAAGGTCAGCAGCCGCGTCTCACCGGCGAGCACCGCGGACGGCAGGAACAACGCCAGGGCCGCGGTCAGATAGCCGATCGTCCGCCGCTGGTCGGGCGGGTCGCCCTGGATCAGCCGGCGCCCGACCATCACATACAGCGGCACCAGCGGCACGAGCAGCGCCGGGGCGATCGCACGGACCGGCCAGCCGGGATGCTCCGCGGCCAGCACATAGGCCACGGTGACGACCCAGATGAGCGCGAAGTACGTGTCCCAGAGCCGGAACGAGCGCTCCCAGGTGTAGGCGCTGCCGGCATCCGCCGCATCGCTCATCCCTCGCGCCGGTCCTTCCAGCGGAACGTCAGCAGGCACAGCGCCAATCCTCCGACGCACCACGCGGCGAGCACCAGAGCCACGCGTCCCAGTTCCCAGCTCCCCGCCTGCTCCAGTACCTGCGCCGACTCCGGCAGGAACACCCCGCGCAGCCCCTGGCACATCCACTTCAGCGGGAACAGCGCCCCGATCGTCAGCATCCAGTCCGGGATCGTGCCGATGGCGATGTACACCCCGGAGATGAACTGCAGCACCAGGAACGGCAGCACGACCACGGAACTGGCGCTGGTCGCGGACTTCGGCACCGAACTGATCGCGATGCCGAGCAGAGCGCAGGCCGTGATGCCGAGGACGAAGATCCACGCCAGGTCGAACCAGCGGCCCGCGTCCGAGGGCAGGTCCACGTCGTACAGGGTGGTGCCGACGGCGAGCAGGATCACCGTCTCCAGCAGACCGGTGAAAAGAACCAGCCAGATCTTGCCGAGGAAGTACGCCGTCGGCGGCATCGGGGTGCCGCGCAGCCGGCGCAGCACCTTGTCCTGCCGCTCGACGGCGATCGAGATGCCGAGCGCCTGGAAACTGGTCGACATGATGCCGGCGGCCATCATCGCCGGGACGTACAACTGCGAGGCGGTGATGCCCGCGCCCTCCACGTCGTCCTTGAAGATCGACGCGAACAGGAACAGGAAGACGACCGGGAAGGCGAAGGTGAAGACCACCTGGTCGCGCTGCCGGAAGAACTGCCTGATCTCCAGCGCGCCCCGCCCCAGCCCCAGCCCCCAGGCCCCGGGCAGCCGCTCGCCGCCGACCTCACCGCGCTCCCGTACGACGGTCGCGGTCATCGCGGGTCCTCCTGACCGGTGAGCCGGAGATAGACGTCCTCCAGCGTGGGTCGGCTCACCGTCAGCCCCGGGATCTCGCCGTCGAAGCGGTGCAGGAGCCCGGCGATCGTCCGGGTCGGCGTCTCGGTGCGCGCCACGCGCGGCGTACCGTCCGGCTCCGTCCACCCGACCACGGCCTCCGTGCCGGACCGCTCCCGCAGCGCCCCGGGCTCGCCCTCGGCGACGATCCGGCCCTTGGCGACGATGGCCAGCCGGTGCGCGAGGGCCTCCGCCTCCTCCAGGTAGTGCGTGGTCAGCAGGATCGTCGTGCCGTCGTCGGCCAGGGCGCGGATCAGCGACCAGAACTGCCGCCTGGCCGCCGGGTCGAACCCGGTCGTCGGCTCGTCCAGGAGCAGCAGGTCCGGGCCGCCGATCACGCCGAGCGCCACGTCGAGGCGCCGCCGCTGACCGCCCGACAGCGCCTTGATCCGGCTGTCCGCCTTCGCCTCCAGACCGACCAGGCCGATGACCTCCCCGGGGTCGCGCGGCCGGGGGTAATAGCGGGCGAAGTGCCGTACGGTCTCCCGGACCGTCAACTCGGCGGGCGCGGATTCGTCCTGCCAGACGATTCCGACGCGTGAGCGCCACGCACGCGTGGCGGTCGCCGGGTCCGACCCGAGGACGGACACCTCGCCCGCGTCCCGGGTCCGGTTGCCCTGGAGGATCTCCACCGTGGTGCTCTTGCCCGCGCCGTTCGGTCCGAGCAGGCCGAACACCTCGCCGCGCCGGATGCCGAGATCGACGCCGTCGACGGCGGTCACGTCCCCGTAGCGCTTGCGCAGCCCTCGCACGTCAACGGCGAGGTCGTACCCGTGTGCTGTCATGCGACGATCGTCGGCCGGAACCGCACGCTCAGGGCCGACCGTGCGGACATGCTTATGTCCACTGAACGGTGGACAGAGGCCCGTGTGCGGCACAATGGCCATGCCCGAAGATGGTCAGGCCTCAAGCGACGGAATCGGCGTGATGAGCAAGACGACAGTCAAGGACGTCTCCATGGAGCCCGAGACGGAGCGCGCCGAGACCGCGCCCCGCACCGAGGGCGGCAGTCGGGCCCTCGCCCTGCTGCTGGTGATCACCGGCGCGGCCGGACTGCTCGCCGCCTGGGTCATCACGATCGACAAGTTCAAGCTCCTCGAGGCCAAGGTCGAGGGCAAGACGTTCACACCCGGCTGCAGCCTCAACCCCGTCGTCTCCTGCGGCAGCGTCATGGAGAGCAAGCAGGCCGCCGTCTTCGGCTTCCCGAACCCCATGCTCGGCCTCGTCTGCTACGGCATCGTCATCGCCGTCGGCATCAGCCTCCTGGCCCGCGCCCGCTACCCGCGCTGGTACTGGCTCACCTTCAACGCCGGCTGCCTGTTCGGCGTCGTCTTCTGCGCCTGGCTGATGTTCCAGTCCCTGTACCGGATCAACGCACTGTGCCTGTGGTGCTCCCTGGCCTGGGTCGCGACGATCCTCATGTTCTGGTACGTGACGTCGTTCAACATCCGCAAGGGCTTCCTCCCGGCCCCGAACTGGCTCAGGAGCTTCTTCGGCGAGTTCACCTGGGTCCTGCCCGTGCTGCACATCGGGATCATCGGCATGCTGATCCTGACCCGCTGGTGGGACTTCTGGACCAGCTGACCCGGTCGCTCCGGGGCCCCGCGGGATTGTCAGTGCCGTGACTTAGGGTTTCTGACGTGGAGCCCGACCTGTTCACCGCCGCAGCAGAAGAACGCCAGGAGAAGGAACCGTCCAGCAGCCCCCTGGCGGTCCGGATGCGCCCGCGTACCCTCGACGAGGTCGTGGGACAGCAGCATCTGCTCAAGCCGGGCTCGCCCCTGCGCAGACTGGTCGGCGAGGCCTCCGGCCCCGCCGGCGCCTCCTCCGTGATCCTCTGGGGCCCGCCCGGCACCGGCAAGACCACCCTGGCGTACGTCGTCTCCAAGGCCACCGACGCCCGCTTCGTCGAGCTGTCGGCGATCACCGCGGGCGTGAAGGAGGTCCGCGCGGTCATCGACGGCGCCCGCCGCGCCTCCGGCGGATACGGCAAGGAGACCGTCCTCTTCCTCGACGAGATCCACCGCTTCAGCAAGGCCCAGCAGGACTCCCTGCTCCCGGCCGTCGAGAACCGCTGGGTGACGCTGATCGCGGCGACGACGGAGAACCCGTACTTCTCGGTGATCTCGCCCCTGCTGTCCCGCTCCCTGCTGCTCACCCTCGAGCCGCTCACCGACGACGACATCAAGGGCCTCGTCCAGCGCGCCCTCACCGACGAGCGCGGCCTCAAGGGCGCCGTCGCCCTCCCCGAGGAGACCGAGAGCCACCTCCTGCGCATCGCCGGCGGCGACGCCCGCCGCGCCCTCACCGCCCTGGAGGCGGCCGCCGGAGCCGCCCTGGACAAGGGCGAGACGGAGATCGGTCTGACCACTCTTGAGGAGACGGTCGACCGGGCCGCCGTGAAGTACGACCGCGACGGCGACCAGCACTACGACGTGGCCAGCGCCCTGATCAAGTCCATCCGCGGCTCCGACGTCGACGCCGCCCTGCACTATCTGGCCCGGATGATCGAGGCAGGCGAGGACCCCCGTTTCATCGCCCGCCGCCTGATGATCTCCGCCAGCGAGGACATCGGCCTCGCCGATCCGAACGCGCTGCCGATCGCGGTCGCCGCCGCCCAGGCCGTCGCCATGATCGGGTTCCCCGAGGCCGCCCTCACCCTCAGCCACGCCACGATCGCCCTGGCCCTGGCGCCCAAGTCCAACGCCGCGACCACCGCGATCGGCGCCGCCCTGGAGGACGTACGCAAGGGGCTGGCCGGGTCCGTGCCCGCGCATCTGCGCGACAGCCACTACAAGGGCGCGACCAAGATCGGCCACGGCCAGGGCTATGTCTACCCGCACGACCTGACCGAGGGCATCGCCGCCCAGCAGTACGCCCCGGACGCGCTCAAGGACCGTGAGTACTACGCGCCGACCCGGCACGGCGCGGAGGCCCGCTACGCGGACGCGGTCGAGTGGACCCGGAAGAACCTCGGTCGAAAGCGGTCCTGAGCACCCTGTAAACTCGGTCGGAGTGCCGCGTCCCGTGCAGTCAGAACGGGACAGTCGGCCGGAGCCGATCCCCGGACCGGCTCCAGGAGCGTCGCGCACCGTCGAACGGTGTCGCGGGCAGCCCACCACCACTCGTCCCGCGACGGGACCGGCCGGTGGGCCACTCGCGTGCTGCACGTATGTGCCCAGACCAGGGGAGCGGCTGCCCACCCAGGCCCCTCAGGGCTTGCGGCGGGTTTCCCCGGCTGCGGATGCGACCTCCCACAACCCTGACAAGCCGAAACCAGGAAAAGAGAAACAGTGGCGAACCAGTCCCGCCCCAAGGTCAAGAAGTCGCGTGCCCTCGGCATCGCGCTGACCCCGAAGGCCGTCAAGTACTTCGAGGCCCGTCCCTACCCGCCGGGTGAGCACGGCCGCGGCCGCAAGCAGAACTCGGACTACAAGGTCCGTCTGCTCGAGAAGCAGCGTCTGCGCGCGCAGTACGACGTGTCCGAGCGCCAGCTCGTCCGCGCCTACGACCGCGCCTCCAAGGTCCAGGGCAAGACCGGTGAGGCCCTGATCATCGAGCTCGAGCGCCGTCTCGACGCGCTGGTCCTGCGTTCGGGCATCGCCCGCACGATCTACCAGGCCCGCCAGATGGTCGTCCACGGCCACATCGCGGTCAACGGCAAGAAGGTCGACAAGCCCTCCTTCCGTGTCCGTCCGGACGACGTCGTGCAGGTGCGCGAGCGCTCCAAGGAGAAGACGCTCTTCACGATCGCCCGTGAGGGTGGCTTCGCCCCCGACGGCGAGACCCCGCGCTACCTCCAGGTGAACCTCAAGGCCCTGGCGTTCCGCCTGGACCGTGAGCCGAACCGCAAGGAGATCCCGGTGATCTGCGACGAGCAGCTCGTCGTCGAGTACTACGCCCGCTGATCCTCGGCAGGCACGCGGTACAACAGCCCGCCGTCTCCCCGTCCCTTCCGGTCGGGCGAGGCGGCGGGCTTTCGCGAATCCGCCGTCGCCGGGCGGCAATCCGGTACGGAGCCGCACCCCCGGCGCGATAGGCTCGTGGCACGACTTTCTCGTACTCAGGCAGATGTTCAGGCACGTTTCAGGGAGCGGGTGCACACAGTGTCCGGTGGTGAGGTGGCCGGAATCCTGGTGGCCGTCTTCTGGGCGATCCTGGTCTCCTTCCTCGCCGTCGCGCTGGCGAGGCTGGCCCAGACGCTCAGGGCGACCACCAAGCTCGTGGCGGATGTGACCGACCAGGCCGTCCCGCTGCTGGCCGACGCCTCCTCGGCGGTGCGCTCCGCGCAGACCCAGATCGACCGGGTCGACTCGATCGCCTCCGACGTCCAGGAGGTGACGTCGAACGCCTCCGCGCTGTCGACCACCGTCGCCTCCACCTTCGGTGGCCCCCTGGTCAAGGTCGCCGCCTTCGGCTACGGCGTGCGCCGGGCCCTCGGCGGCCGCAAGGAGGACGTGCCCGCCAAGGCGTCCAGGCGTAACGTGATCGTGGGCCGCACGGTCTCTCGACGCGGCGCCCGAGGGAAGAGGGACTGAGAGCAAGCGATGTTCCGCCGTACCTTCTGGTTCACCACGGGCGTCGCCGCCGGCGTGTGGGCCACCACCAAGGTCAACCGCAAGCTGAAGCAGCTGACGCCCGAGAGCCTCGCCAGAACCGCGGGAAACAAGGCGATCGAGGCCGGCCACCGGCTCAAGGACCGCGCGGTCGACTTCGCGCTCGACGTCCGGGACAACATGGCCCAGCGGGAGGAAGAGCTGGGGGACGTCCTCGGCATCAACAGCGACCCCGAACTCCCCGCACCCCGGCGGTACACCGCCATCGAGAACCGCAGCAACCCGAAGTATGTCGACAGGACGACGTACTCGTACAACCGGAATGAGGACCACTGATGGAGTCGGCTGAGATTCGCCGCCGCTGGTTGAGCTTCTTCGAGGAGCGCGGTCACACCGTCGTCCCTTCGGCGTCGCTCATCGCGGACGACCCGACTCTGCTCCTCGTCCCGGCCGGCATGGTGCCCTTCAAGCCCTACTTCCTGGGTGAGGTCAAGCCGCCCTTCGCCCGCGCCACGAGCGTGCAGAAGTGCGTGCGCACGCCGGACATCGAAGAGGTCGGCAAGACCACCCGGCACGGCACGTTCTTCCAGATGTGCGGCAACTTCTCCTTCGGTGACTACTTCAAGGAAGGCGCCATCAAGTACGCCTGGGAGCTGCTCACCAGCCCCCAGGACAAGGGTGGTTACGGCCTGGAGCCGGAGAAGCTCTGGATCACCGTCTACAAGGACGACGACGAGGCCGAGCGCATCTGGCACGAGATCGTCGGCGTGCCGAAGGAGCGCATCCAGCGCCTCGGCATGAAGGACAACTACTGGTCGATGGGCGTCCCCGGTCCCTGTGGCCCCTGTTCCGAGATCAACTACGACCGCGGCCCCGAGTTCGGCGTCGAGGGCGGCCCCGCCGTCAACGACGAGCGGTACGTGGAGATCTGGAACCTCGTCTTCATGCAGTACGAGCGCGGCGAGGGCATCGGCAAGGACAACTTCGAGATCCTCGGCGAGCTCCCCAGCAAGAACATCGACACGGGTCTCGGCCTCGAGCGGCTCGCCATGATTCTGCAGGGCGTGCAGAACATGTACGAGATCGACACCTCCATGGCCGTCATCAAGAAGGCCACCGAGCTGACGGGTGTGGCCTACGGCGACGCCCACGACTCGGACGTCTCCCTGCGCGTGGTCACCGACCACATGCGCACCTCCGTGATGCTCATCGGCGACGGCGTGACCCCCGGCAACGAAGGCCGCGGTTACGTCCTGCGCCGCATCATGCGCCGCGCCATCCGCAACATGCGCCTGCTCGGTGCCACCGGTCCGGTCGTCAAGGACCTGATCGACACCGTGATCGGCATGATGGGCCAGCAGTACCCCGAGCTCATCACGGACCGCGAGCGCATCGAGAAGGTCGCCCTCGCCGAGGAGAACGCCTTCCTCAAGACGCTGAAGGCCGGCACCAACATCCTGGACACGGCGGTCACCGACACCAAGGCCGCCGGCGGTACCGTCCTGGCCGGCGACAAGGCCTTCCTGCTCCACGACACCTGGGGCTTCCCGATCGACCTCACCCTGGAGATGGCCGCCGAGCAGGGTCTCTCCGTGGACGAGGACGGCTTCCGCCGCCTGATGAAGGAGCAGCGGGAGCGCGCCAAGGCCGACGCCCAGGCCAAGAAGACCGGCCACGCCGGCACCGGCGCCTACCGCGAGATCGCCGACCGGGCCGGTGCCACGGACTTCATCGGCTACACCGCCACCGAGGGAGAGTCGACGATCGTCGGCATCCTCGTCGACGGCGCCTCCTCCCCGGCCGCCACCGAGGGCGACGAGGTCGAGATCGTCCTCGACCGCACCCCGTTCTACGCCGAGGGCGGCGGCCAGATCGGCGACACCGGCCGGATCAAGGTCGACACGGGTGCCGTCATCGAGATCCGTGACTGCCAGAAGCCGGTCCCGGGCGTCTACGTCCACAAGGGCGTCGTCCAGGTCGGCGAGGTCACCGTCGGCGCCACGGCCCACGCCTCGATCGACTCCCGTCGCCGCACGGCCATCGCCCGCGCCCACTCGGCCACGCACCTCACCCACCAGGCGCTGCGCGACGCACTCGGCCCGACGGCCGCCCAGGCCGGTTCCGAGAACCAGCCCGGCCGCTTCCGCTTCGACTTCGGTTCGCCGTCCGCCGTTCCCACGGCCGTGATGACGGACGTCGAGCAGCGCATCAACGAGGTCCTCTCCCGCGATCTCGACGTGCGCGCCGACGTCATGGGCATCGACGAGGCCAAGAAGCAGGGCGCCATCGCCGAGTTCGGCGAGAAGTACGGCGACCGTGTGCGCGTCGTGACCATCGGCGACTTCTCCAAGGAGCTGTGCGGCGGCACGCATGTGCACAACACCGCCCAGCTGGGCCTGGTGAAGCTGCTCGGCGAATCCTCCATCGGTTCGGGTGTCCGGCGCATCGAGGCCCTGGTCGGTGTCGACGCCTACAACTTCCTCGCCCGTGAGCACACGGTCGTCGCCCAGCTCCAGGAGCTGATCAAGGGCCGCCCGGAGGAGCTCCCGGAGAAGGTCTCCGCCATGCTCGGCAAGCTGAAGGACGCCGAGAAGGAGATCGAGAAGTTCCGCGCCGAGAAGGTCCTCCAGGCCGCAGCAGGTCTCGCCGAGTCCGCCAAGGACGTCAGCGGCATTGCTGTTGTGACCGGTCAGGTCCCGGACGGCACGACCGCCGACGACCTGCGCAAGCTCGTGCTCGACGTGCGCGGACGCATCCAGGGCGGACGCGCCGCCGTGGTGGCCCTGTTCACGGTGGCGAACGGCAAGCCGCTGACGGTCATCGCCACCAACGAGGCCGCCCGCGAGCGCGGCCTCAAGGCCGGCGACCTGGTCCGTACGGCCGCCAAGACGCTCGGCGGCGGCGGTGGCGGCAAGCCGGACGTCGCCCAGGGCGGCGGCCAGAACCCGGCTGCCGTCGGTGAAGCCGTCGACGCCGTCGAGCGCCTGGTCGCCGAGACGGCCAAGTAAGAAACGGGTCAGGAAAGATGCGCAGAGGACGTCGACTCGCTATCGACGTCGGGGACGCCCGTATCGGGGTCGCCTCGTGCGACCCCGACGGGATCCTCGCCACCCCGGTGGAGACGGTCCCGGGGCGTGACGTCCCCGCAGCTCAGCGGCGGTTGAAGCAACTCGTCGAGGAGTACGAACCGCTCGAGGTCGTCGTCGGACTCCCGCGCTCCCTCAAGGGGGGCGAGGGCCCGGCCGCGGTCAAGGTTCGTGCCTTCGTCCAGGAACTGGCCCGCATGATCGCCCCGGTTCCGGTCAGACTCATTGACGAACGCATGACCACGGTGACGGCCAGTCAGGGACTGCGCGCTTCCGGTGTGAAGTCCAAGAAGGGCCGCTCCGTGATCGACCAGGCAGCTGCGGTGGTCATCCTCCAGCAGGCGCTTGAATCCGAACGGGTGTCAGGTAAAGCACCCGGCGAAGGCGTCGAAGTGGTCATCTGATCGCGATACGGTAACGTTCCGCGCGATGCGCCGGTGTTCGAACAGCTGACGCACCAGAGAGAGGCGGACGGGAGCCCGGCCGGAAGCCGAGCGACCGCCGCCTCGCGGCTCTAGGGGATCGATGACTGAGTATGGCCGGGGCCAAGGCTCCGAACCGTGGCATCCGGAGGACCCGTTGTACGGGGACGGCGGATGGGGAGGACAGCAGGCCCAGCCGGGTCAGCAGTCCCCCTACGGCGGCCAGCCGCAGCACTATCCAGAGCAGCCGCAGCAGTCGCAGTACGGCGACTGGGGCACCGGTGAGCAGGCCGGATACGGTCAGGCGCAGCAGCACTACCAGTACGACCAGCAGTACGCGGCCCAGAGTCACGGGCATCAGCAGTACCCCGGGCAGGGGGACCACGGTCACCCGCAGGACCAGGGGTACCACCAGCAGGGGTACGACAACGGCGGCTGGGCCACCGGCCCGCACCAGCAGGTCTCCTACCCGGGCGACCCCGCCGACCCGTACGGGCAGCAGCAGGCCGGTACCTACGGCGGAGGCCAGTCCGACTACTACGGCACCCCCGACGCGTATCCGCCGCCGGAGCCCCCCGGCCGGCGCCGGGCCGAGCCGCCGCCGGAGCCCGAGACCGACTGGGACCCCGGCCCCGACCAGGGCGAGCACGCCTTCTTCGCGGGCGGCGACGACGATGACGACGGCGACGAGCCGGGGGACCGACGCCGACGCGACGACCAGCGAGGACGCGGCGGCAAACCCAAGAAACGCCGCAACGGCATGGCCTGCCTGGTGGTCGTCCTCATCCTCGGCGGAGGCGTGGCGGGCGCCGGTTACTTCGGCTACCAGTTCTACCAGGATCGTTTCGGCGACGCCCCGGACTACGCGGGCGACGGCAGCGGGCAGCAGGTCACCGTCGAGATCCCCAGGGGAGCGGGCGGCTACGAGATCGGCAAGGTGCTGAAGGACGCCGGCGTCGTCAAGAGCGTCGACGCGTTCGTCACAGCGCAGGCGAACAACTCCAACGGCAACACCATCCAGGACGGCGTGTACACGCTGCAGAAGCAAATGTCGGCCGACAGTGCGGTCGAACTGATGCTCAGCCCGGAGAGCCGCGACAACCTGATCATCGCCGAGGGCAAGCGCAACGCCGACATCTACCGGCTCATCGACAAGCGGCTGGAGGTCAAGGACGGCACCACCGCCGCGATCGCCAAGAAGGACTACAAGAAGCTCGGCCTGCCCGCCTGGGCGCTGAACCACCCGAATGTCAAGGACCCGCTGGAAGGGTTCCTCTATCCCTCCAGCTACGGCATCGCCAAGGGGCAGAAGCCCGAAGGCGTGCTGAAGCAGATGGTGACACGGGCCACCGAGACCTACGAGAAGCTCGGGGTGGAGAAGAAGGCCACGAGCCTCGGACTCGAAGACCCCTGGCAGCTGATCACCGTCGCGAGCATGGTTCAGGCCGAAGGCACCAGCCACGCCGACTTCCGCAAGATGGCCGAGGTCGTCTACAACCGGATGAAGCCCGGGAACCCGCAGACCAACGGCTTGCTGGAGTTCGACTCCACGTACAACTACATCAAGAACCAGAGCAAGATCGACCTGAGCCTGAGCGAGCTGCGGTCCTACGACAACCCGTACAACACGTACTTCCACAAGGGACTGACGCCCGGGCCGATCGACAACCCCGGCGAGGACGCGATCAAGGGCGCGCTCAACCCGACGGACAACGGCTGGTACTACTTCATCTCGCTGGACGGCAAGACCAGTGAGTTCACCAAGACCAACGCCGAGCACCAGAAGCTGGTCGACAAGTTCAACGCCTCGCGGAACAACTGAGGAAGACCTGATGGCCGCACCACGCCGGGCCGCCGTACTCGGCTCCCCGATCGCCCACTCGCTCTCCCCGGTCCTGCATCGCACGGCCTACGAGGAGTTGGGGCTGAGCGGCTGGACGTACGACAGGTTCGAGGTCGACGAGGCCGCCCTGCCCGGATTCTTCGAGACGCTCGGCGCCGAGTGGGCGGGGCTCTCGCTGACCATGCCGCTGAAGCGGGCCGTGATCCCACTGCTCGACGAAATCAGCGAGACCGCGGCCTCGGTGGACGCGGTCAACACCGTCGTCTGCACCCCGGACGGCCGCCGGACCGGCGACAACACCGACATCCCCGGCATGGTCGCGGCTTTGCGCGAGCACGGCATCGACAAGGTCGAGGCCGCCGCGGTCCTGGGCGCGGGTGCCACCGCCTCCTCCGCGCTGGCCGCGCTGTCGCGGATCTGCCCCGGAGAGATCGCCGTGTACGTCCGCAGCGAGACCCGGGCCGCCGAGATGCGGCAGTGGGCCGAGCGGCTGGAGGTCCCGGTGCGCATCGCCGACTGGGCGGACGCCGAGCAGGCCCTGCGCGCCCCGCTGGTGATCAGCACCACGCCGGCCGGTGTCACCGACGCCCTCGCCCGGTCCGTGCCGGAGCGGCCGGCGGCCCTCTTCGACGTCCTCTACGACCCCTGGCCGACGGCCCTCGCCGCCCGCTGGTCGGCGTACGGCGGCGCGGTCGTCAGCGGTCTCGACCTGCTGGTGCACCAGGCCGTGCTGCAGGTCGAGCAGATGACGGGGCGGGCCCCGGCCCCTCTGGACGCCATGCGAAAGGCGGGCGAACGCGCTCTCGCGGCCCGATAGCGATCCGCCTTCGGTCCAGGAGCCGGCTGGGATTCCTGCCCGACCGGGTGGTCGGCCATCCGGGCGTCGGCGCGCCGCATCCGAGCGGCGCCGACTCCCTCGGCGTGTACGCGCCCCGGCGGCCCGGCCTCGTCCGCCTGATGGACCGGCGGCCGGGTCCGCGCTCCGGACGTGGGAGGATCGTAGGTGGCGGACCGGGGCCGCGCACCCGGTCAGGTCGTCGCCGTACGCGAGGACGTGCGTACGCAGGGCAGTACGGGCGCGAGCACTGAGGAGCACCGTTGAGCAGGTTGCGCTGGCTGACCGCGGGGGAGTCCCACGGTCCCGCACTCGTCGCGACGCTGGAGGGTCTTCCCGCCGGCGTGCCGATCACCACGGACATGGTGGCGGACCATCTCGCGAGGCGCCGCCTGGGCTATGGGCGCGGCGCCCGGATGAAGTTCGAGCGCGACGAGATCACCTTCCTCGGCGGCGTCCGGCACGGCCTCACCCTCGGCTCCCCGGTCGCGATCATGGTGGGCAACACCGAGTGGCCGAAGTGGGAACAGGTCATGGCGGCAGACCCGGTCGACCCCGAGATCCTCGACGGGCTCGCCCGCAACGCCCCGCTGACCCGCCCGCGGCCCGGCCACGCCGACCTCGCCGGGATGCAGAAGTACGGCTTCGACGAGGCCCGGCCGATCCTGGAGCGCGCCTCGGCGCGTGAGACCGCGGCCCGGGTGGCGCTCGGCGCGGTCGCCCGGTCGTACCTGAAGGAGACGGCCGGCATCGAGATCGTCTCCCATGTGGTGGAGCTTGCGGCCGCGAAGGCGCCGTACGGCGTGTACCCGACGCCGGCGGATGTGGAGAAGCTGGACGCGGACCCGGTGCGCTGCCTGGACGCCGATGCCTCGAAGGCGATGGTCGCCGAGATCGACCAGGCCCACAAGGACGGCGACACGCTCGGCGGTGTGGTCGAGGTGCTGGCCTACGACGTGCCCGTCGGCCTCGGTTCGCACGTGCACTGGGACCGGCGTCTCGACGCCCGGCTGGCCGCCGCCCTCATGGGCATCCAGGCGATCAAGGGCGTGGAGGTCGGCGACGGCTTCGACCTGGCGCGGGTGCCCGGCTCCAAGGCCCACGACGAGATCGTGAGCACCGACGAGGGCATCCGGCGCACCTCCGGCCGCTCCGGCGGCACCGAGGGCGGGCTGACCACCGGTGAGCTGCTGCGGGTGCGGGCGGCCATGAAGCCGATCGCGACCGTCCCGAGGGCGCTCAAGACCGTGGACGTCGTCACCGGCGAGGCGACCGCCGCCCACCACCAGCGCTCCGACGTGTGCGCCGTGCCTGCGGCCGGCATCGTCGCCGAGGCGATGGTCGCCCTCGTCCTCGCGGACGCGGTCGCCGAGAAGTTCGGCGGCGACAGCGTGGCCGAGACCGGCCGCAACGTCCGGTCCTACCTCGACAACCTGGCCATCCGGTGACCCCGCTGATCGTGCTGGTCGGCCCGATGGGCGTGGGCAAGTCCACCGTCGGGCAGCTGCTCGCTGAGCGGCTCGGGGCCGGATACCGGGACACCGACGACGACATCGTCGCGGCGCAGGGCCGGACGATCGCCGAGATCTTCGTCGAGGAGGGCGAGGCCGCCTTCCGCGCGATCGAGAAGCAGGCCGTGCGCGAGGCGCTGGCCGGGCACGACGGCGTGCTGGCCCTGGGCGGCGGTGCAGTCCTCGACCAGGACACCCGCGAGCTGCTCGCCGGGCAGCGGGTCGTGTACCTGTCGATGGACGTCGAGGAGGCGGTCAAGCGCACCGGCCTCAACGCGGCCCGGCCGCTGCTCGCCATCAACCCGCGCAAGCAGTGGCGCGAGCTGATGGAGGCCCGTCGGCACCTGTACGAGGAGATCGCCACGGCCGTCGTCGCCACCGATGGCCGTACGGCCGAAGAGGTCACCGAAGTCGCCCTGGACGCACTGGAGTTGAAGGAAGCATGAGCGAGGCAGTGACGCGGATCCAGATCGGCGGCACGGCGGGCACCGAGCCCTACGAGGTCCTGGTGGGCCGGCAACTCCTGGGCGAACTGGCCGGGTTGATCGGCGGCAGGGCCAAGCGGGTCGCGATCGTCCACCCCGAGGCCCTGGCCGAGACGGGTGACGCGCTGCGCGCCGACCTGGCCGAGCAGGGCTACGAAGTGGTCGCCATCCAGGTGCCCAACGCCGAGGAGGCCAAGACCGCCGAGGTCGCCGCCTACTGCTGGAAGGCGCTGGGCCAGTCCGGGTTCACGCGCACGGACGTCATCGTCGGTGTCGGCGGCGGTGCGACCACCGACCTGGCCGGATTCGTGGCCGCCACCTGGCTGCGCGGGGTGCGCTGGATCGCGATCCCGACGACCGTGCTGGCCATGGTCGACGCGGCCGTAGGCGGCAAGACCGGCATCAACACCGCCGAGGGCAAGAACCTGGTGGGCGCCTTCCACCCGCCCGCCGGTGTGCTCTGCGACCTGGCCGCGCTGGACTCCCTGCCGGTCAACGACTACGTCTCCGGGCTCGCCGAGGTCATCAAGGCCGGCTTCATCGCCGACCCGGTGATCCTCGACCTCATCGAGTCGGACCCCGAGGCCGCCCGCACCCCGGCCGGCCCGCACACCGCCGAGCTCATCGAGCGCTCCATCCGGGTCAAGGCCGACGTGGTGTCGTCCGACCTGAAGGAGTCGGGCCTGCGCGAGATCCTCAACTACGGCCACACGCTCGGCCACGCCATCGAGAAGAACGAGCGCTACAAGTGGCGCCACGGCGCCGCCGTCTCCGTGGGGATGCACTTCGCCGCCGAACTCGGCCGCCTGGCGGGCCGGTTGGACGACGCCACGGCCGACCGCCACCGCACCGTCCTCGAATCCGTCGGCCTGCCGCTGTACTACCGCCACGACCAGTGGCCCAAGCTGCTGGAGACCATGAAGGTCGACAAGAAGTCCCGCGGCGACCTGCTGCGCTTCATCGTCCTCGACGGCCTGGCCAAGCCCACCGTCCTGGAGGGACCCGACCCGGCCGTGCTGCTCGCCGCGTACGGCGAAGTGGGGCAGTAAGTCCTCCCGCGCTCCTTCTGCCCGAAACAGCCTTGAGGCGCCGGGCACTTCGGGCCGCCCCCGGCCGTTCACACAACGATCGCCGGGGGCGGTACCGTTCGGTAGCAGCGGGTTCCGCCCCCGCAGTCAGCGCCCATCGCCTGTACGAGACGGAGTGGCACCGGATGCAGCACGCAGTGGGTTCTCCGCTGCCGCCGCCCCACCAGCCGGGGCAGGGACCGGCCGCAGGCTGGTCGCCGGCCGCACACCAGCCGGGTTCGCACCACCCGGGCGCCCACCAGGGCTCCGCCCCCGTGCCCCCGCCGCCCCCGGCACCGGGCTACCCCGCGCCACCCCCCGGACCGGCCGCGCCCCCGCCTCAGGCCTCCGCCCCCGCCGCGCCGGACACCACCGGGCATGTGCCGCTGCCACCGGGCGGTCCGGTCGCCATGCCCAGCGCCCCGCCCGCCGCCGCGGGCCCCGACCTCGCGGGCACGACGCTCGCGGTGCTGCTCATCGGCCCAGCGGGCGCCGGAAAGACCAGCGTCGCCAAGTACTGGGCGGACCATCGCCGGATCCCCACGGCCCACATCAGCCTCGACGACGTCCGCGAATGGGTCCGCTCGGGCTTCGCCGACCCCCAGTCCGGGTGGAACGACAACTCGGAAGCGCAGTACCGCCTCGCCCGCCGCACCTGCGGCTTCGCCGCGCGGAACTTCCTGGCCAACGGCATCTCCTGCATCCTCGACGACGCCGTCTTCCCCGACCGGCCCGTCGTCGGCCTCGGCGGCTGGAAGCGACACGTCGGGCCGGGCCTGCTGCCGGTCGTCCTGCTGCCGGGCCTGGAGATCGTTTTGGAGCGCAACGCCGAACGCTCCGGCAACCGCCGCCTCAGCGACGACGAGGTCGCCCGCATCCACGGCCGCATGGCCGGCTGGTACGGGTCGGGCCTCCCGATCATCGACAACTCCCAGCTCGACATCCCGCAGACGGCCCAGGTCCTGAACGACGTCCTGTCCCGCTCCATCGCCAGCCCGCCCCAGTGGTAGCCGACGCCCTTCAGGGGCGCGGGGAACTGCGCGACAAGCCCCCACACACCCGCGGACGGGGCACAACCCAGTGCGGCACGCCCGCTCCCGAACGTCACCCTGCCCACCCGGACACATCGGGCACCGCCCACTCAGACGCCCTCAACCGGCGCCAACCCGGCGGAGCTCTTACGCTCGGGTCATGTCAGAGGTGTACGCGGCCCGCCGGACGCGTCTGAGGGAATACTGCAACGCGGGCGGCAGCGCGGCGGCGCTGGTCTCCCGCCCCGCCAACGTGCGCTATCTCGCGGGCCCCGCCCCGAACGGCGCCGTTCTGCTGCTGGGCAAGACCGAGGACCTCCTGGTGTGTGCCGGCCCGATCGAAGGCCGCTCCGCGCAGGAACGTCCCGACGAGGCCCTGCACGTCCAGAACCTCCCCGGATCCGGCGGCGGCGACCCGGCCGTCGCGGCCGCCGGCCTCGCCGCGGGCCAGGGCGCCGACTCGCTCGCCGTGGAGGAACACCACCTCACCGTGGCCCGGCACCGCGCCCTCGGCTCGGTCGCCCCCCGACTGCGCCTGGCGGGCCTCGGCTGCGCCGTCGAGCAGCTCAGGGTGGTCAAGGACGAGGAGGAGATCTCCTGCCTGCGCATCGGCGCGGAGATCGCCGACCAGGCCCTCGGTGAACTGCTGGAGTCCATCCTCGTCGGCCGGACCGAGCGCCATCTCGCCCTGGAGCTCGAGAGACGCCTCGTCGACCACGGCGCCGACGGGCCGGCCTTCCCGACCTCCGTCGCCACCGGGCCCAACGCCGGCCGCCCCGGCCACCGGCCCACCGACCGCCGGGTGGAGGAGGGCGACTTCCTCTCCGTCTGCCTCGGCGCGACCTATCGCGGCTACCGCTGCGAGATCGGCCGTACGTTCGTCATCGGCACGGCTCCCGCGGACTGGCAGATCGAGCTGTACGACCTGGTCTTCGCCGCCCAGCGCGCCGGACGTGAGAGCCTGGTACCCGGCGCCGCCTGCCGGGACGTCGACCGGGCCGCACGCCAGGTGCTGGACTCCGCGGGGTACACGGAGGGCCTCACGGCCCTGACCGGACACGGGGTCGGGCTCGAAATCGACGAGGACCCTCAGTTGAGTCCCGCGGCCATGGGTAAACTGGACGCTTGCGTGCCGGTCACCGTCGAACCGGGGGTCCACCTCCCGGGCCGGGGCGGCGTCCGGATCGATGACACGCTCGTCGTCCGCCCCGAGGCGGACGGCGGACCCGAGCTACTCACCATCACGACCAAGGAGCTGCTCGCCCTGTAGGTAGGCAGGTGCGTGCCCCGGGGTCGTACGTCAGTCCAGGAGATTCCGCAACCGTGGCTTCCACGAACGACCTCAAGAACGGCATGGTGCTCAAGCTCGAAGGCGGCCAGCTCTGGTCCGTCGTCGAGTTCCAGCACGTCAAGCCCGGCAAGGGCCCGGCCTTCGTGCGCACCAAGCTCAAGAACGTGCTCTCCGGCAAGGTCGTCGACAAGACCTTCAACGCCGGCGTCAAGGTCGAAACGGCCACCGTCGACAAGCGGGACATGCAGTTCTCCTACATGGACGGCGAGTACTTCGTCTTCATGGACATGGAGACCTACGACCAGCTGCACGTCGACCGCAAGTCCGTGGGCGACGCCGCCAACTTCCTGATCGAGGGCTTCACCGCCACCGTCGCGCAGCACGAGGGCGAGGTGCTCTTCGTCGAGCTGCCCGCCGCCGTCGAGCTCGTCATCCAGGAGACCGAGCCGGGCGTCCAGGGCGACCGCTCCACCGGCGGCACCAAGCCCGCCACGCTGGAGACCGGCCACCAGATCCAGGTGCCGCTCTTCATCACCACCGGTGAGAAGATCAAGGTCGACACCCGCACCAGCGACTACCTCGGCCGGGTGAACAGCTAACCGTGGCTGCCCGCAACACGGCCCGCAAGCGCGCCTTCCAGATTCTCTTCGAGGGCGACCAGCGCGGCGCCGAGGTCCTGACGGTCCTCGCCGACTGGGTCCGGCTCTCCCGGGCCGACACCCGGCAGCCGCCGGTGAGCGAGTACACGATGGAGCTGGTCGAGGGCTACGCGCAGCGCGCGAAGCGTATCGACGAGCTGATCGCCCAGTACTCGGTCGGCTGGACGCTCGACCGGATGCCGGTCGTCGACCGCAACATCCTGCGGCTCGGCGCCTACGAGCTGATCTGGGTCGACGAGACCCCGGACGCCGTCGTCCTGGACGAGATGGTGCAGCTGGCCAAGGAGTTCTCCACGGACGAGTCGCCCTCGTTCGTGAACGGCCTGCTCGGTCGGCTGAAGGACCTCAAGCCCTCGCTCCGCCGCGACGAGGACTGAGAC
>NZ_JBSHKH010000102.1:0-30449 GCF_053643595.1 Streptomyces sp. NPDC055506
TCGTGCCGTGCATCGTGAACGCCTGGTTGAACTGCTCGTTCGACATGATCTGCAGGCCCGGACGGGCCAGCTCGGCGCGCATGAGCAGCGCCATCACGCCGCCGATGACGAAGAACGCGAACGACGTCGCCAGGTACAGCGTGCCGATCGTCTTGTGGTCCGTGGTCGTCAGCCACTTGAGGTGCCTCATGCCCCGCCTGTGTCCGAGCCCCGCCCGGACGTCACACTTCACTGACGCGACGAGCATCACGAAAACGGGTGTGACGATCGAGAAGGTGCCGGACACGAACGGGACATGAGCAACGACGAGAGCTTCGCCGCTGCCTACCGCGAGCACTACTGGGCGGTCAGCCGCTATGTCGCACGGCGACTGGAGGGGCGGGCCGGCGAGGTGGAGGAAGTGGTGGCGGAGGTGTTCACGGTCGCCTGGCGGCGCCGGGCCGATCTGCCGCCCTCCCCGCTGCCATGGCTGTACGGCGTGGCACGCAACTGCCTGGCCAACGCGGTGCGCGGCCACGGACGACGCCGCCGGCTCGTCGACCGGCTCGGCAACGACGACACCGCGCACGGGCGGCACATCACGGTGGGCCCCGAGGCCGACACACCCGGCGCCTGGGTCCACGAGGCACTGTCCCGCCTCTCCGCGGCCGACCAGGAGGTGCTGCGCCTGACGGCCTGGGAGGAACTCGGCGTCGACGAGGTCGCGGTCGCCCTCGGCTGCGGCAGCCGGGCCGCCGCCATGCGGCTGCACCGGGCCCGCCGCCGCCTGAGAACCGAGATCGACCGCATGGCCCCCGAGCGCGCCAAGGCCGACGCGCACTCCGTGGGAGGGCGGGACGATGACTGACCCGTCTTCCGCGGCCACCGGCGGTATCCGGCACCGTCCCTCGTGTCCGTCGCCGCCGACGGCAGCCGGGTGCGCCGCGACGGGGGCCGTCCCCCGTCGCGTCCGCGCCTCCTCCCCGAGCAAGGCCCCCGCGGCCGGCGCGGCCAGTGCCCCGTGCTCCCTGCCCGCCGCCCGCATGACCGCCCCGAAGGAACACGGCCATGGCTGACGAACTCGAACTGCTGCGCCGCGCCAACCCGGTGCCGCACGACGGCCCCCACTTCGGCGACGGCCCACTGGACCACGACGCGGAGCGCCGGCTCCGGCGACTGCTGCGTGAGCGGCCCGCCCGCCGGCTGCGGGACCGGCTGCTCCCGGGCCCGGTCCGGCCCCGGCTGGCCTGGGGGCTCGTGGCCACGGCCGTCGTCGCCGCCCTGACCTTCACCCTCGTGCTGAGCGGCCCGGACACCACACCGGCGGTCGCCGCACCCCGCCCGCTGGTGGTGCACACCGGCTCCACCCCCGTGCCCCTGGACCGGGTGGCCGAACGTGCCGAGCAGGCCGCGGCCGACGGCTCGCCCCGTCTGCGCAAGGGCACCCACGTGCAGTCCTGGAGCCTGGGCATGTCGGACGACAAGCCTCCCATCACCCTGCCCGAGGAACGCATCGTGCGCTGGCGGGCCGACGCCAGTCACACCGAGCTGGTCGTGGCCACCGACCCGAGGCACCCGGGCCGCCCGGTCCTCTCCGACGCGGGCGGCGAGCCACACCTCGTCGACGACGGGCACGTCATCAGCGACCGGACCTACCCGCCGAGCTGGAGCGACGCCCCGCCCCAGTCCCCGCCGCCGAACGACCCGGCACGGCTGCGCGCCTATCTGACGGAGGCCCAGTACACCGACGGGCCCCTGACCACGCCCCAACTGCTGGACGGCGTCGAGGTACTGCTCGACCACTGGACCCTCGGCATCCGGGAGACCGCTGCGCTCGCCCGGCTCCTGGCCGACGCCGAGGGACTGCGGCCGGTCGGCCAGGTGACCGACCGGCTCGGCCGACGCGGCCAGGCGTACGTCTACGACGGCTCCGGCATCCGCCACATGCTGATCACGGACCCGGCCACCGGTGCGGTACTCGGCCTCGAGAGCACCTTCACCGCCGACGAACCGGAGTACGGCGTCAAAAAGGGCGACGTCATGTCGTACAGCGCCTGGATGCGCTGATCACCACTACTCGTCCCAGGCCTGGACCAGGGTCTGTTCGGTGATCTTTCCGTCGCGCAGCGAGAGCATGGACTCGGACAGGACGCGCACGCCGTCCGCGTACTGGCAGCTCTCGCTGTAGGCGGCCTCGTCGCCCTGGACGACGCACCGCTCCATCTTGTGCGTCATGTCGCGGCTGTACACGTCCTCCAGCATCCGGCCGATCTCGTCCCGGCCGTGCAGGACCTTGGGGTGGCTGGGCTGGGTCGTGCGGTCCACGATGCGGAGTTCCGCGTCGTCGGCGTAGAGGGAGAGCAGAACTTCCGGGGTCTGTCCTTCCACGCCCTGGCGCAGGATCTCTCGGTCGAAGGCGGGGTCTGCCGCGGTTCCCATGATGACCTCCTTCGAAGGGCCGCGACCCGACGGGGAGCGGGCCGCGAGAAGCCTCACCCTTGAGCCTCCTCCCGCCCGCCGGGCTCGGCAAGCGCAGCCGGGCCACCGGCCCCGACTCCGAAAACTCAGTCGGCCGCGGCCAGGAACTGGGTCGCCGCCAGCTCCGCGTAGAGCGGGTCGGAGGTCACGAGTTCGCGGTGGGTGCCGACGGCCCGGACCCGGCCCGCGTCCATTACCACGATCCGGTCGGCCATCGTCACTGTGGACAGCCGGTGCGCCACGACGAGGACCGTGGTCGTACGGGCCACGTCCGCGACGGTGTCACGCAGCGCCGCCTCGTTCACCGCGTCCAGCTGCGAGGTCGCCTCGTCGAGCAGCAGCAGCCGGGGGCGGCGCAGCAGGGCGCGGGCGATGGCGACGCGCTGCCGCTCACCGCCCGACAGTTTGGTGCCGCGGTGCCCGACGAGCGTGTCGAGCCCCGCGGGCAGACGGGACACCAGACCGTCGAGACGGGTCGTCTTCAGCACCCGCGCGAGCGCGTCCTCGTCCGCCTCCGGGTTGCCCAGCAGCAGGTTGTCCCGCAGCGAGCCCGACAGGACCGGCGCGTCCTGCTCCACATAGCCGATGGCGGCCCGCAGTTGGGGCAGCTCCCAGTCGGACAGTTCCCGGCCGTCCAGAGTGATCACACCGGAGTCGGGGTCGTAGAACCGCTCGATCAGCGAGAAGACGGTGGTCTTGCCGGCCCCGGACGGGCCCACGAACGCCGTCATGCCCTGCGCGGGCACGGCGAACGTCACGCCGTGATGGACGTACGGCAGGTCCTCGGCATAGCGGAAGCGGACGTCGTCGAAGGCGAGGGCGGCGGGCCGCGCGCCGGGGGAGGGCAGCGGCGCGAACCGGGCGGACGGCTCGGCGGGCAGGCGCAGCGCCTCCTGCATGCGGGTGAGAGCCGCGGCGCCCGTCTGGTACTGCGTGACGGCGCCGACGACCTGCTGTATCGGCGACATCAGATAGAAGACGTACAGCAGGAACGCGACCAGCGTGCCCACGTCGACCGCGCCGGTCGCGACGCGGGCGCCGCCCACCGCGAGCACCGTGATGAAGGCGATCTGCATGGAGAGCCCCGCGGTGTTGCCCGCGGCCGCCGACCACTTGGCGGCCCGCACGCTCTGCCGCCAGGACTCCTGAGCCGCCTCGTGCAGCGTGTTCTCCTCCCGGTGCTCGGCACCGGACGCCTTCACGGTGCGCAGGGCGCCGAGGACCCGCTCCAGCGAGGCACCCATGACACCCACCGCGTCCTGCGCCCGCCGGCTCGCCTTGTTGATGCGCGGCACGATCACACCGAGGATCACGCCCGCACCCGCGATCACGGCCAGTGTGACGCCCAGCAGCACGACGTCCACCAGGCCCATCATCACGATCGTCGCGACGAGCGTGAGACCGCCCGTGCCCAGACCGACCAGCGAGTTGGTGGTGACCTGGCGCAGCAGCGTGGTGTCGGAGGTGATGCGGGCCATCAGGTCCCCGGGTTCGCTGCGGTCCACGGCCGTGATCCGCAGCCGCAGCAGATACGACGACAGAGCCCGCCGGGCGCCCAGCACCACCGACTCGGCGGTGCGCTGCAGCACGTACGAACCCAGGGCGCCCACCACCGCGTTGGCCAGTACCAGCGCCGACATCGCCAGCAGCGCTCCGGTGATGGCCCGGTCGTGCGACAGATCGTCGATCAGGCCCTTGGCCACCAGCGGCAGCAGCAGCCCGGTCGCCCCGGTGACCAGCGAGAGCACGGCACCGGCGGCCAGGGACCAGCGGTGCGGCCGGACGTATCCGAGGAGCAGCCGCCAGGGAGGCACGGCGGTATCGGTCTCTGCGAGGCTCACGTCGCTCCTTCGGCGTCGGGCGGAGCGTTCAGGCTACGGCGCGGGCCTCGTGCGGTGCCCGGTATTTCGCCAGGTGGGCGAACTCGTGATCATGCGTCTGAGGTGGCCGATCCGTGCCCCTTACCGATCAGTCGCGCGTAGGGTCGGAACGGACGGATCCGGCCGACGAAGGAGTCAGCGCGATGGCGCAGGAAGTACGCGGTGTGATCGCACCCGGCAAGGACGAGCCGGTGCGGATCGAGACGATCGTCGTGCCCGACCCCGGCCCCGGAGAGGCGGTCGTGGCCGTCCAGGCCTGCGGGGTGTGCCACACCGACCTGCACTACAAGCAGGGCGGCATCAACGACGAGTTCCCCTTCCTGCTCGGCCATGAGGCCGCGGGCGTGGTCGAGGCGGTCGGCGACGGCGTCACCGACGTCGCGCCCGGCGACTTCGTGATCCTCAACTGGCGCGCGGTGTGCGGGAAGTGCCGGGCCTGTCTGCGCGGGCGGCCCTGGTACTGCTTCGACACCCACAACGCCGGGCAGAAGATGACCCTCGCCTCGACCGGCCAGGAACTCTCCCCGGCCCTCGGCATCGGCGCCTTCGCCGAGAAGACGCTGGTCGCCGCCGGGCAGTGCACCAAGGTCGCCCCGGAGGTCGCCCCGCAGGTGGCCGGGCTGCTCGGCTGCGGCGTCATGGCCGGCATCGGCGCCGCGATCAACACCGGCAACGTGGGCCGGGGCGACACGGTCGCCGTCATCGGCTGCGGCGGCGTCGGTGACGCGGCCGTCGCCGGATCGCAGCTGGCCGGAGCGGCGCGGATCATCGCCGTCGACATCGACGACCGCAAGCTCGAGACCGCCCGGACGATGGGCGCCACCCACACGGTCAACTCGCGCGAGACCGACCCTGTCGAGGCCATCCGCGAGCTGACCGGCGGATTCGGCGCCGATGTAGTCATCGAGGCGGTCGGCCGCCCGGAGACGTACAAGCAGGCCTTCTACGCCCGCGACCTCGCCGGCACGGTCGTCCTCGTCGGCGTGCCCACGCCCGAGATGAAGCTCGAACTGCCGCTGCTCGACGTCTTCGGCCGCGGCGGATCGCTCAAGTCGAGCTGGTACGGCGACTGCCTGCCCTCCCGCGACTTCCCCATGCTGATCGACCTGCATCTGCAGGGGCGCCTGGACCTCGGGGCGTTCGTCACCGAGACCATCCAGCTCGACGAGGTGGAGAAGGCGTTCGAGCGGATGCACCACGGCGACGTGCTGCGCTCGGTGGTGGTGCTCTGATGACCACCCGAGTCGAACACCTCGTCACCTCCGGCCAGTTCAGTCTCGACGGCGGCACCTGGGACGTCGACAACAACGTGTGGATCGTCGGCGACGACCACGAGGCGATCGTCATCGACGCCGCCCACGACGCCGACGCCATCGCCCGGGCCGTCGGGGACCGCAGGCTCACCGCCATCGTGTGCACCCACGCCCACAACGACCACATCGACGCCGCCCCCGCCCTCGCCGAGCGCACCGGGGCCACCATCTGGCTGCACCACGACGATCTGCCGCTGTGGAAGCAGACCCACCCGGACCGCGAGCCCGACGCCTGGCTGGTCGACGGCCAGACGATCGAGGCCGGCGGCGCCGACCTGCGGGTCCTGCACACCCCGGGGCACGCGCCCGGCGCGGTGTGCCTGTACGACCCCGGCCTCGCCACCGTCTTCACCGGCGACACGCTGTTCCAGGGCGGCCCCGGCGCCACCGGCCGGTCCTTCTCGCACTTCCCGACGATCATCGACTCGATCCGCGACCGGCTGCTCACGCTGCCGCCCGAGACGAAGGTCCTCACCGGCCACGGGGACCACACGACCATCGGCGCGGAGGCCCCGCAGCTGCAGGAGTGGATCGCCCGCGGCCACTGACCGCGTGTCGCCGGCAAAAGGCGACAGAAGATGTCCGGCTTACCCGTCACCCTGAATGCGACAAGCAGCCACGGTCACGGGAGGTCGGACATGTCAGCTCCACTGAAGGGCAAGGTCGCACTGGTCGCCGGTGCGACCCGGGGCGCCGGACGCGGCATGGCGGTGGAACTCGGCGCGGCGGGCGCCACCGTCTATGTCACCGGACGCAGCACACGCACCCGCCGCTCGGAGTACGACCGGCCCGAGACCATCGAGGACACCGCCGACCTGGTCACCGAGGCCGGCGGACAGGGCATCGCCGTACCCACCGACCATCTCGACCCGGCGCAGGTCCGCACCCTCGTGGAGCGGATCGACGACGAGCAGGGCCGTCTCGACGTCCTCGTCAACGACATCTGGGGCGGCGAGAAGCTCTTCGGGTGGGACGTCGCGGTCTGGGAGCACGACCTCGACAACGGCCTGCGCCTGCTCCGGCTCGCCGTCGAGACACACGCGATCACCAGCCACCACGCCCTGCCCCTGTTGCTGCGCCACCCCGGCGGCCTGGTCGTCGAGGTCACCGACGGCACCGCCGACTACAACGGCGACAACTACCGTGTGAACTTCTTCTACGACCTCGCCAAGGCCTCCGTCCTGCGGATGGCCTTCTCACTCGGCCACGAACTCGGCCCGCGCGGCGCCACCGCCGTAGCCCTCACCCCCGGCTGGCTGCGCTCGGAGCTCATGCTGGAGACCTTCGGCGTGCAGGAGGAGAACTGGCGCGACGCCCTGGAGCGCGTCCCCCACTTCGCCATCTCGGAGACCCCGCGCTACGTCGGCCGGGCCGTGGCAGCGCTCGCCGCCGACCCGGACGTGGCGCGCTTCAACGGCCAGTCCCTGTCCAGCGGCGGCCTCGCCCAGGTCTACGGCTTCACCGACCTGGACGGCAGCCGCCCGGACGCCTGGCGCTACCTCGTCGAGGTCCAGGACGCGGGCAAGCCGGCCGACACGAGCGGCTACCGCTGAGCCACCTCCGGGGCAGTACGGTCGGCCCATGACGGACACCAGGCGCTTCGAGGGGTACGGGGTTCTCATCACCGGCGGGGCACGCGGCATCGGCGCCGCCACGGCCCACCGTTTCGCGCGGGAGGGCGCACGGGTCCTGGTGGCGGACCAGGACCCGGCGGCTGCCACGCGCACCGCGCGGGTGCTCCGGGACGAGGGACTCACCGCCGAGGGACTCGGGTGCGACGTGGCGGACCGGGCGGCGGTCGAGGCCGCCGTCGCCCACGCCGTCGACACCTTCGGCTCGCTCGACGTGCTGGTCAACAGCGCTGCCCACTGCTCGCCCGACGCGCCCCTCTTCGAGGACGAGCCGGACGAGTCGTGGGCGCGGGACCTCGACGTCACCCTGTCCGGCGCGTACCGCTGCTGCCGTGCCGCGCTGCCGCACCTGGCCGCCTCCGGCCGGGGTGCGGTCGTCTCCATCGGCTCGGTCAACGGCCTGCAGGACTTCGGCAACCACGCCTACAGCGCCGCCAAGGCCGGCCTGGGCTCCCTGACCCGCACCCTCGCCGGTCACGCCGCCGCGCGCGGCGTCCGCGTCAACCTGGTGGTGCCGGGCACCGTCCGCACCACCGCCTGGGAGGGCCGCGACGAGGACCTGGAAGCGCTGCGCCGGCTCTACCCCCTGGGCCGGGTCGGAGAACCGGAGGACATCGCGGCGGCCGTCACCTTCCTCGCCTCGTCCGACGCCTCCTGGATCACCGGCACCACCCTGATCGTCGACGGCGGCCTCACCGCCGTCAACACCGGCTTTCACGACGCCCTGCGGCCCTAGGCCGTGTCCGCGACGGGCGGTGAGGTATGTCACCGTTTCGTCGCAGGCTGAGCCCCCGCACAACCGAGGCCGCCTTTCGCCCGTCTAGCTGGCAGAACACCGCAGACTCACTCCGCGAAAGGGCATGACGAGCCATGGGGGACGTACGCAGACGGGGAGCCGTCGCACTCGGGATCACCGGCCTGGTGGCACCGCTCACACTCGCGCTCGGCGCCACCCCGGCGCAGGCCGCGAGCTGCAGCACGCAGACCGGCCCGTACCAGAAGCAGGTGGAGAAGTTTCTCGGCCGCCCGGTCGACGGCAAGCAGTCCGCCACCGACTGCAAGGCGATCCGCGCCTTCCAGACCAAGCACGGCATCTCCCCGAACATCGGCTACGCCGGACCCGTCACCTGGGGCGTGATGGACCTGATGCTGAAGCAGAAGGCCGTCGGCACCAACCCCAACAAGGACGGCAAGTGCCCGGTGAACAAGGGCCGGATCGCCTGTGTGAACCTGACCCTTCAGCTGAGCTGGATCCAGGACGGCAAGAAGCTCGTCTACGGTCCGGTCCCGGTCCGTACGGGCCGGGACGGCCACGAGACCCGCACCGGCCTGAAGAAGATCTACTGGCGCAACATCGACCACGTCTCGTCGATCTACGACGTGCCGATGCCCTACAGCCAGTTCTTCGACGGCGGCCAGGCCTTCCACTCCGTCGGCATCAGCGTCTGGAACCCGCCGGGCTCGCACGGCTGCGTCAACATGACCAAGACCGACGCCAAGAAGTACTGGTCGCTGCTGAAGAAGGGCGACGACGTCTTCGTGTACGGCCGCAAGCCGGGCACCTGATCCCAGGCACCCGGCCCGCACCGGTCCTACTGGGGCGCGTCCCCGAAGTCCGGGATCTCCAGCCGCACCCCGCCCTGCCGCGCGGACTCGTGCGCGATGATGCCCGGCAAGGTGTACCGGGCGGCCACCCACGCGTTCACCGACGGCAGGGTGCGCGAGTTGACGGCGGTCACGAAGTCGTCCACCAGGAAGTGGTGGCTGCCCTCGTGGCCGTTGTGCAGGTTGTCGAACTCCCTCGGCAGCCGCTCACGGTCGTGCACGGGCGCCGACCCGGAGGTGAAGGCGGCCCGCAGCTCCGGCGCGATGTGCTGCAGCGACGGGTCGTCGGGAGCCATGGTGGGCTTGGGCTCCAGCAGTTCGCTGATGTCCTTCACGCCCTGCTTGTCCTGCCACAGGGCGACCGTGGCGAGCTGCTCCATGCTCGCCTCGGTGCCGAAGAAGCGGAAGCGTGACTCCCGGATGTGCGAGGGGTAGCCGACCCGCCGGAACTCGTTCGTACGGAACGAGCCGCCGCCGGCCACCTCGAACAGCGCGGTGGCATTGGAGAAGTCGTTGCCGAACTGGCTGATGTCCTTGTCGAAGACGCCGTCGCCCCGGTCGTCGAGGACACCGATCGCCGACACGCTCACCGCGTGCGTCTGCCAGGCGCCCAGCACCCCGCCGATCGCGTGCGTCGGGTACAGCAGCGGGGGATAGCTGGCGGTGGCCTTCCAGTTCTCGCCGCCGCTGTACTGGTAGGCCTCGTAGAAGCCCAGGTCCATGTCGTGGACGTAGTCGCCTTCGGCGTAGAAGAGCCGCCCGAAGGCGCCCTCGGCTATCTGGTTGCGGGCGTGGACGGTGGCCGGGTTGTACTCGCTGGTCTCGCCCATCATGTACGTCAGGCCGGTGGCCTTGACCGTGTCGATGATCGCCGCGATCTCTTCCGTGCTGATCGCCATGGGGACCGCGGAGTACACGTGCTTGCCGGCGTTGAGGCCCTGGAGCACCAGCGGGCCGTGCGTCCAGCGCTGGGTGAAGATCGCGACCGCGTCGACGTCCTCCGACTCCAGCATGGCCTGGTACGACGGGAAGACGCCGGCGAGGCCCTGCGCGGCGACGAGCTGTTCGGCCCTCTCGGGCAGCAGGTCGGTGACGTAGACGTCGCTGACGCCGGGGTGGGCCTGGAACAGGGTGGCGAACTGGCCTGAGAACTGTCCGGCGCCGACGATGCCGATGGAGAACGTCATGTAAGGCGTGCCCTTCACTGGTCCGTTGATCACTGCGAGAGGATCAGATTGATCTGGTCGTTGGTCTGGTCGAGGCTGCTGACGGGCTTTCCGTTGCCGTAGATGTCCTCCATCGCCGGCTGCATGAGCGCCGTCATGTCGGCGGAGTAGCTGGCGATCGGGTACGAGAACGTCCGGAAGCGCTTCTTGTCGGCCACGGGGTCGGTGAACGACGAGACGTCGATGCCCTTCTTCCGGTACGCGGCGACGGCGGCCTCGGTCCCGGCCGCGGTGGCGGGGAAGACGACGCCGTACTTGCCGACGACGGTCTGGCACTTGTCCGAGGCCAGATACGCCACCCACTTCTTGGCGCCCGCCTTGTTCTTGGATGCCTTGGTGACGGAGTCGGCGAGGCCGTTCATCATGGTGGCGCGCTTGCCGGTCGGCCCGGCCGGCGTCCGGGCGGTCTTCATGTCCCGGCCCTTGAAGCCCGTGTAGGTGGAGATCATCCAGGCCCCGTCGAACGCCGTGGCCGCCTTTCCGGCCGCGACCTGCGTGTTCTGCTGGTTGGACTGGATGTTGTAGTCCGACAGCGGCGGCATGTAGCCCTTCTTGGCCAGGCCGAAGTACCAGTCGACGACCGACTGGAAGGTCTTGCTGTCGTACTGGTACTTCGTGCCCCAGCGCGCCTTGTTCAGATAGTTCCACCCGGCCGAGCCGGTGAAGGGGCTCCACTGCGTCTGGCCGTCGCCGAAGCCGCCGCCGCCCGTGGCCAGGCCGTACACCTTGACGTTGTTCTTGTCGAAGCCCGGCTCGTCGCCCCGCTTGCCCTTCTTGTCGATGGTGAGGTGGGCGATGGCCTTCTCGAAGGTGCCACCGTCCTCGGGGTTCCAGGACAGGCCGTTGAGCTGCTCGGCGCTGAGCCCGGCCTCCTCGGTCATCTTGGAGTTGTAGAACAGCGAGACGGTGTCCCAGTCCTTGGGAGTGCCGTAGCGGTGACCGTCCTTGCCGACCCAGTTGGCGGCGAGGCCCGGCTGGTAGTCGGAGTCCTTGACGCCGAGGTCGTCGAGCGGTTCGAGGACCTTCAGATCGGCGAACTGGCCGAAGTTCTGGATGTGGTCGGTGAACACGTCAGGCGCGGTGCCCGCGATGAAGCCGGCCGTGAGCTTGGTCCAGTAGTCGCTCCAGCCCAGCTGCGTGATCTTCACCTTCAGTCCGGGGTTCTCCTTCTCGAACCCCTTGGCACAGGCCTGGTAGGCGGGCAGCTGGTTGGCGTCCCAGAGCCAGTACGTGACCGTGTTCGCGGAGGATCCGGCCGCACCTCCCTGCGCGCATCCGCTGACCAGGGACAGCGCCAGCGCTCCGGTCGCCGCGACGAGCGTACGAATTCGCATCCCAGTCCCCTTACTTGATCCCGGTGAAGCCGATGGAGCTGACGATGCGGCGGGCGAAGCAGGCGAACAGCACGAGCATCGGCAGCGCGGCGATCAGCGTCGCCGCCATGAGCCCGGACCAGTCGACGCCGGTCGCCGGGGTCTGCGCCCGGAAGACCGCCAGCGCCACGGTCAGCACGCGCGAGCTGTCGCTGTAGGAGACCATCAGCGGCCAGAAGTAGTCGTTCCAGGACGTGATGTACGTCAGCACGCCCAGCGTGATGATCGGCGTGGACGCCATCGGCAGCACGACCCGGAAGAAGATCTTGATCTTCCCGGCGCCGTCGAGCAGGGCGGCCTCCTCGACCTCCCGGGGGATGTTCATGAAGAACTGCCGCAGGAAGAACACCGCGAACGGCGTCATGAACATGGTGGGCAGCGCGATACCGAGGAGCGTGTCGATCAGGTGCAGTTGCTTGATGAGTACGAAGTTCGGCAGCAGTGTGAAGATGGCCGGCACCATCATCCCGGCCAGGAACAGCCCGAAGACCTTGTCCCGCCCCCGCCAGCGCAGCCGCGAGAAGGCGTACGCGGCCATCGCGGAGAAGAAGATCTGACAGCCGGTGATCAGGGTCGAGACCAGCACCGAGTTGAGCAGATAGCGCCAGAAGTCGAGCCCGCCGCCGGCTCCGCCCTGTTTGACGGCCTCCTCGGCCGACTGCAGCCCCAGGGCACGCTCGAACCCGCTCGTGGTGAGGTCCACCGGCAGCGGATTGGTCGGGTCGGCGTTCAGGCCCGCGTTGGTGGACAGCGCGGTGCGCAGGATCCAGTAGAACGGCAGCAGGGTGATGAGGACGACCAGTCCCATCACGGTCCAGGCGGCGGCCCGCCCGAAGGAAGGCCTGCGCCGGACCGGTCGCAGGGTCGTAGGCGTCGTTGTCGTCACGGCAGCCATGCGGGTGTCTCCTTTCCGTCAGCCGAGGTCGGTCCGGCCGGCCCGGGTGAGCCGGTACTGGAGGATGGTGATCGCGCTCAGCACGACCAGCAGAGCGACCGACATGGCCGAGGCGTAGCCGAACTGGAAGCGCCCGAATGCGGAGCCGTAGATGTAGTACTGGAGCACGTTGGTGGCGTTGGCCGGACCGCCCGCGGTGGTCACCGCGACGGTGTCGAACACCTGGAACGACCCGATCACCGTCATGATCAGCACGACCGCGAGCACCGGCCGCAGCAGCGGCATGGTGATCCGCCAGAACATCCGCCACTCGCTCGCGCCGTCCACCCTGGCCGCCTCGTACATGTCGTTCGGTATCGCCTGGAGACCGGCGAACAGGAGCAGGGCGGTGTATCCGACGTGCCGCCACACGTTGATGAGCGCGATCGTCGGGATCGCCCAGGTCTCGTCGGCGAGGAACGGGATGCGGTCGGCGCCGAGGGCACTGACGATCTCGTTGCCGATGCCGAGCTGAGTGTCGAGGATCCAGAGCCAGACGAGGCCGGCCACGACGTTCGACATCAGGTACGGCGTGAGCACGATCCCGCGCAGCATCGCCGACTGGGTCAGCCGCTGCAGGAGGACGGCCATGGCGAGCGCCGCGACCGTCTGCACACCGATGTTGATGACGACGTACTCGACGGTGACCCACAGCGAGTCCCAGAAGATGGGGTCGTTGACCATGCGGACGTAGTTGTCCAGGCCCACCCACTCCGCCGGCGTGAGCAGGTTGAAGCGGGTGAAGCTCAGATAGATGCCCCGGAGCGTCGGCCAGAGCAGGAAGACCAGGAAGCCGAGCAGCGCCGGCGCGATGAACACCGCGGCCAGCCGTCCGTCTCCCCGGTCGTCCCCCACCTCGGTCCGATGTGTCCTGGGTTTGCTGCGTGCCTCCGCGGCGCCGCCCGCGGGCAGACGCGACGGAGGACTGCTGGAGGCGATGGTCATCGGGCGACTCCCTCGCATACGGCGGCTCGTCCTCTGGCGGGACTTACTTTTGGTGCGAAACAATTGCTGCGTCAAGGGGTGCGCAAACATCTTTTCCCATGAACCACCGTCGCCTTAGAGTGGTCATGTTGGTTTCAGTACGAAAAAAAGGCCGAGGGGAGTCGGACGTACATGACCGCAGGCACCGCCGGCTGGCTGCCGCTGAGCGCGGGGGAGCGCTCCGTGGCGATCGAAGTGCTCGTCCACGGCCCGCTGTCCCGTACCGAGCTCGCCCGGAGGCTGGGCCTGTCGGCCGGCAGCCTCACCCGGCTGACCAAGCCGCTGATCGAGTCGAACCTGCTGATCGAGGCTGCCGAGGCGGGAGCGCCGGCGGAGTCCCGCCAGGGCCGACCCTCACAGCCGCTGGACGTGGTCGCCGACTCCGGGTCCTTCCTCGGCTTCAAGATCACCGAAGACACGGTCTACTGCGTCGTCACCACGCTCCGCAGCCACATCGTCGCCCGCTACGACCGTCCGCTCACCACCCACGACCCCGCCGAGGTCGCCGACATGCTCGGCGCGATGACCGCCGAACTGGCCGCGGAACACCCCCGGCTCGCCGGGATCGGCATCGGGGTCGGCGGTTTCGTCCAGGATCGTGCCGTGGTCGGTGAGTCCCCCTTCCTGCTGTGGCGGGACGTCCCCCTCGCCGAACTCGTCGAGGAGCGCACCGGGCTGCCCGTGGTCGTCGAGAACGACGTCGCCGCCCTGGTCGAGGCCGAGACCTGGTTCGGCGCCGGGCGCGGCCTGGACCGCTTCGTCGTCCTGACCATCGGCGCCGGCATCGGCTACGGGCTGGTCCTGGGCGGCAAGCGGGTGCCCTGTGCCGAGGAGGACCGCGGCTTCGGCCGGCACTGGATCGTGGACCCGGGCGGCCCGCTCACCCCGGACGGCCGGCGCGGCAGCGCCGTCTCGCTGCTGACCATCCCCAACATCCGCTACCAGGTCCAGGCCGCCACCGGCCGCGACCGGACCTACGAGGAGATCCTCGCGCTGGCCGCCGCCGGGGAGCCGATGCCCGCCCGGGTCATCGGCGAGGCCGCACGCGCGCTGGGCACACTCGTCGCCCAGATCTCCAACTTCGTGATGCCGCAGAAGATCCTGCTGGCGGGGGAGGGGGTCGGGCTGATGGATGTGGCGGGCGACACGGTCGAGGAGGCCATCCGCGACAACCGGCATCCCCTCGCCGCCCCCGTCGACCTCGAGACCAAGGTGTCCGATTTTCACGACTGGGCGCGCGGTGCGGCCGTGTTGGCTATCAAGGTGCTGGTCCTGGGATCAGCCGAAGCGTGAACAGCCTCACGTTTACCGGGAGATGGACGTGATCAGTAACACTGTCCGGAATGCCCCTTTGGCTCGTGATTACTCACATCGCCTTCACGTCCGGGGCCGTATGCTTCACAGCATGTCCACCACTGTTGAATCCTCTTCCGAGCGATCGGCTGACGAGGTCAACGAGGAGATCCGGGCCCTGTGGCGCCGGTCGGGCGGGACACTGAGCGTCGAGCAGCGTGAGGAGTACCAGCGGCTCGTCCTGGAGTGGGCCGCCGCGGCTCCGCAGTCCGTGCCGGCGGCCTGAGCGTCAGCCAGGTCCGCTGACGCATCGGACCCTCGTCCCGGGGCACCCCTGATCCAATGGTTGCCCTTCTCGCACTTACCTCGGCCGTCTGCTACGGCATCGTCGACTTCGCCGGCGGCCTGCTGTCCCGGCACATCCACCACGCCGCCGTCACCTTCTTCGGCCAGCTGGGCGGGCTGTTGCTCGCCTGCGCCGCCGCGCTCCTCATGCCCGCCGAGGCCGTCCACACGGCCGACCTGCTGTGGGGCGCGCTGTCCGGCGTCGGCAGCGGCTTCGCCATGCGGTTCCTCAACCGTGGGCTGAGCCGCGGTGCGATGACGGTCGTGGTGCCCGTGAGCGCCGTCACCGGCGTCGCACTGTCGGTGCTGTGCGGGGTGCTCGTCCTCGGCGACCGTCCGGGCACCCTGGCCTGGATCGGCATCGCCGTGACGGTGCCCTCGCTGTGTTCGTGTCCGGGGGCAGGGCCGGTGCGGGGAAGGGAACGGCGGACGGACTGCTCGCCAGCGCGGGCGTGGCCGTACAGTACCTCGCCCTCGGCCAGGCCGGTCCGGGAAGCGGGTTGTGGCCCGTCGCCGCGGGCCGTGTCGCCGCCGTCCTCGTCCTGCTGCCGGACGCCGCTCGCCACGCCCGCCGGCTGAGGCTGCCGCCGGTCCGCCGCGTCCAGGCCCTCGCCATCGGCGCCGGCGCGGCACTCGGCCTCGTGCTGTATCTGCTCGCCGCCCAGCGGCAGTTGCTGGCCGTCGCCGTCGTCCTCGCCTCCCTCTACCCGGCCCTGCCCGTCGTCCTCGGTCTCGCGCTCCTGCACGAGCGGATCAGTCGCCGTCAGGCGGCGGGCCTGCTGGGGGCGGGAGCCGCGACCGTGCTGCTCACACTCGGCTGAAGGAGGCACCCGCCGACGCCCGCTCCCACGGTCCGGCCTCATCCCCAAGTGGCCGAGTAGTACTGCCGGTACGCCTTGCGGTCCTGCTCCGAGCGGATCCAGCGGGTCGCCACCAGAGCGAGGAGACTGCCCGCGATGACCAGCAGCCCGGGGCCGACGTTGCGCGGGTCGGTGAGCCGGGTCAGCAGGCTCGACACGTCCTCGCCCGTCACCGGCGCCGACGAGCCGGGCGAAGCGGCACCCGAGGCCGACGGCGCCGGTGCGGTGCCCCCGGCCTGCTTGGCCACGATCAGCTTGACTCCCAGCTCGGTCAGCGCCTTGGTCACCGGCTGGAAGAACGTCGTACCGCCCGCCGCGCAGTCCCCGCTGCCGCCCGAGGTCACGCCGAGCGCGATGCCGTCGGCGAACATCGGGCCACCGCTGTCGCCCGGTTCGGCGCACACATTCGTCTCGATCAGCCCGGTGACCGTGCCCTCGGGGTAGTTGACCGTCGCGTTCAGCGCGGTCACCTCGCCCTCGCGCAGACCGCTGGTGCTGCCGCTGCGGAAGATCTTCTCCCCGACCTCGGCATCGGCCACACCCGTGATCCGCACGCCCTCGTCCTCGCCGACCGCCACGACCTCCGCGCCCTTGCCGGCCTTGCCGCTGTCGTACTTCACCAGGGAGTAGTCGTCGCCGGGAAAGCTCCCCTTCAGCGAGGTGCCGACCTGATCGCGCCCCCGGTCGTCGGAGAACCAGACGGAACCGTCGGGTCCGCAGTGTCCCGCGGTGAGGATGTAGTCGGTCGTCCCGTCGGTCACGTTGAAGCCCGCCGAACAGCGCCCGGCGGTCGACAGGATCGGCTCCGCGCCGTTGATCCGCGTCGTGAACGTGCCCTCGGTGCGCTCCATGCGCACGAAGCCGCCGATGCTCTCCGCGACCTCGGTCAGCCGGGACCAGTCGGCGGAGGAGACCGTTCTGTCGCCGCGTACCACCACCTGGTTGTTCTGGTAGTCCAGGGACCACGAGGTCCCCGACACCCGCGGCGCCGAACGCAGCGTCGACGTGGCGGACTTGAGGGCGCTCATGCTGTGGTCCACCATCTTCGCCCGCGCACCGGCGCGCTCGACCTCGGCGGCCGCCTTCTCGTCGGTGACGGCGACGACCGGCCGCCCGGACGAGTCGACCCAACTGCCCGCCGTGCGCGAGGTCCCGAGCCGGGACACCAGGTCGGTGCCCATGCCCGTCCCGGGCTTCGCCGAGTAGGGGACGCCGACGGACGCGTCGGGGGGCTCGCTCGCCACAGCGCTGGTGACCATCGTTCCTCCGAGGAGGAGTCCGCCGACGGCCGCCAGCTGTGTCACTCGCCGGACGACCCGTCGTCGTGCGTGCCTCATGCATGGCTCCCGAACCCGAACATCGCGGTGCGAACACCGCGGGGCCCTCCTGGAGTTGAGCGCCCTGTTCTTCATACGGAGCGGAGCCGTGCCGTGTTCAGTGCGCGCGTGATCTCTTCACCGCCGGGCCGGAGACCGGAGCGGCCGGGGCGGCGAGCAGGGCGAGGCTGCGGGTGTCTCCCCACACCGAGGCCGGATCGACGTAGGGCCGCAGCAGGGCGGTGAGCGCGGGGTCCCCGCGTCCGTTCAGCTCGTCGGAGGCGATCTTGCGGGCGATCCCGGCCAGGAAGTCCGCCACCTGCACCCGCGCGTCCTCGCGCGCGACGACGAGCCGCAGCCCGGCCAGGCCGACCCCCGCCCGCCGGGCCGCCTCCTCGATCCACGCGATGCGGTCGGGCGTCAGCATGTTCTGCCGGTCGTGCACCAGACGCACCTCCCGCCCGCCGCCGCTCCACAGCGCGGCCGTCCGCACGATCGCCGGGAGCAGCGGGTTGAGCACCGGAATCAGGGGCGGTCCGTCCAGGAAGTCCGCCCGATAGGACACCGCGCGGGCCCGGGTCGACCCGAGCCGGGCCAGGATCCGCCCCGCGTCGGTTCGCGGACGCGCCTGGCGCAGGGCGTCGACCGTGTCGTAGAACCCTTCGACAGGGGCGCCCGGTTCTCCGTTGTTGCGGACCCGCAGCAACTGGTTGGCCGCCTCCAGGAACGCACGCCAGCCCTCTTCCCCGAAGGTCCTGCGTCCCTCGCGGAACAGGACGACGGCCGCGGCCGGGTCGCCCAGCAGCAGGCAGACCGCCCGGTCCACCACGAAGAACGTCTTCTCCATCAGATGCACCCGGGCCTGCCCGTGCATCGGCCCCTCCGGCACCAGCAGCCACTCCAGCACCGCGCGGTGCTTCTCCCGCAACAGGTGGTTCGCCTTGTACTCCTCCGCGGGCGAACGGATCCGGTCCCGGATCTCCCGTACGGCCGCCGCGGCCGCCGCCACCGACAGCGAGACACTGGCGTGCGCGAACACGTCCGTGTTCCCGCCGGTGAGGTTCTCGCCGTCCGACCCCGACTCGTCGCAGGCGATCTCCAGGAACCGGCCCGCCGGCCCTCCCCGCACCCCGTCCGCAAGATTCCCGCTCACCGCACAGCCCCCTATCGTGTGCCCATGACCAGGATCCCGCACGAGACGTCCGGTGAACCGAATCCTCTGCGAGCCCTCACTCTCGACCGCCTCCGCCGCCGCACGAGCATGAAGTGGCGTACCTACCCCGAGGACGTGCTGCCCCTGTGGGTGGCCGAGATGGACGTGCCGCTCGCCGAGCCCGTCGTGCGGGCCGTCACCGACGCCCTCGACCTGGGGGACACCGGCTACCCCGCCGGCACCGCCTACGCCGAGGCGCTGGCCGCCTTCGCCGAGAAGCGGTGGAACTGGGACGGGCTCGCCGTGGAGCGCACCGCGATCGTGCCGGACGTCATGCTGGGCGTCGTCGAGATGCTGAAACTGGTCACCGGGAACGGGGGCGCGGTGGTCGTGAACCCGCCGGTGTACCCGCCGTTCTACCAGTTCATCGCGCACATGGACCGGCGCGTGGTGGAGGCCCCGCTCGGGCCCGACGGGCGTATCGACCCCGTTGTCCTGGAGGAGTCCTTCCGGCAGGCCGTCGCGTCCGGGAGCCGGGCCGCCTACCTGCTGTGCAGCCCCCACAACCCGACCGGTGTCGTCCACACGGCGGAGGAACTGTCCGCCGTCGCCGCGCTCGCCGAGCGCCATGGCGTACGGGTCGTCGCCGACGAGATCCACGCGCCGCTCGTCGTCGGCGGCACGGACTTCGTGCCGTACCTGAGCGTGCCGGGCGCCGAGCGCGGCCTGTCGCTGATGTCGTCCTCCAAGGCCTGGAACCTCGCCGGGCTCAAGGCCGCCCTGGCGATCGCCGGGCCCGGGGCCGTTGCCGACCTGGCGCGGATGCCCGAGGAGGTCGGGCACGGCCCGAGCCATGTCGGCATCATCGCCCACACCGCCGCCCTGCGCGACGGCGTCGCCTGGCTGGACGCCCTGCTGACCGGCCTCGACAGCAACCGGCGGCTGCTCGCGGACCTGCTGGCCGAGCATCTGCCCCCGATCCGCTACCGCCCGGGCGACGCCACCTACCTCGCCTGGCTCGACTGCCGCGCGCTCGGCCTCGGCGACGACCCGGCGGACGTCTTCCTGCACCGCGGCCGCGTGGCCCTCAACTCCGGCCTCCCCTTCGGCACCGGCGGCGCCGGGCACGTCCGCCTCAACCTGGCGGCCTCGCCCGAAGTGATCACGGAGGCGGTACGGAGAATGACCGCCGCGCTGCGCTGACCGGACCCCTGGAGCCCCGGGGCGCGCCGCGCAGGTCACGCTCGTACACTGCCCGCCATGGACGACAGTGCGCTGGACGAACTGGGCGCGGGCAAGTACCTGCTGATCACCAGCTACCGCAGGAACGGTACGCCGGTCGCCACCCCCGTCTGGGTGGTACGCGACGGGGATGCGCTCGGCGCCTGGACGCCCGCCGACTCCTGGAAGGTGAAGCGGATCCGCAACCGCGCCGACGTCCTGGCCGGCCCCTGCGACCTGCGCGGCAACCCCACGGGTGAGCAGCTGCCCGCGAGGGCGGAGATCTGCGACGCCGCCACCACCGCCCGCTACCGGCAGCTGATCGCCCGCAAGTACGGCCTCACGGGCCGGCTCACCCTGCTCGGCAGCCGGCTGCGCCGGGGCCTGGACGGAACCGTGGGCATCCGCGTGACCCTCACTCGCTGACCAGAGCCTCAGCAAGCGCTTTCGACGCAGAGGGAGTGGACCGCCCGTCCCCGGGAAAGGCCACCTGTCATGAGCCGAACTCCCGTCCTGCGCGCAGCCGTCGTCGGCACCGGCCACCGGGCCCAGTTGTTCACCCGGGGCCTCGCCGAACGCCCCGGCCACCTCGTGGCCGCTCTCTGCGACCTCAGCCCCACCCGGATGGCCTTCCACAACCGCCTGCTGACCGAGGCCGGCGCCCCCGCCGCGACCCCCTGGGAGCCCGACCGCTTCACCGCCCTGCTCGCCGAGGAGGACATCGACGAGGTTGTCGTCACCACCGTCGACGCCGAACACGACCGCTACATCGTCCCGGCCCTGAAGGCGGGCTGCCGGGTCGTCACCGAGAAGCCGATGACCGTCGACGCCGAGCGCTGCGCCCGCATCCTCGACACCGTCCGCGAGACCGGCAACTCCCTGACCGTCGCCTTCAACTACCGCTTCAACCCGGTGCACGAGAAGGTCCGCGCCCTGCTCGCCGAGGGCGCGATCGGCGAGGTGCTCTCGGTCCACTTCGAGTGGCTGCTCGACGTACGGCACGGCGCCGACTACTTCCGCCGCTGGCACCGCGAGAAACACAACAGCGGGGGCCTGATGGTGCACAAGTCCTCGCACCACTTCGACCTGGTGAACTGGTGGCTCGCCGACGAGCCCCGGGAGGCCTTCGGGTACGGGCGGCTCGGCTTCTACGGCCGTACGGCGGGGGAGCGGCACGGGCTGCGCCGGGAGTACGACCGGGCCCACGGCGCCGACCGGGCCGCCGACGACCCTTTCGCCCTGGACCTCGCCGCCAACGGCACCCTGCGCGCCCTCTACCTGGACGCCGAGCGGGACGACGGATACCTGCGCGACCGGAACGTCTTCGACGGGCCGATCAGCATCGAGGACGACATGTCCGTCCTCGTGCGCTACTCGCGCGGCGCGACGATGACGTACCACCTGACCGCCTACTCCCCGTGGGAGGGCTACCGGGTGATGTTCAACGGCAGCGCGGGCCGGCTGGAACTGGAGGTCGAGGAGAGCCGCTGGCAGCCGGCCCTCACCCGGGTCACGTCGACCGCGGGCGCCCTGCACGGGGACACGGCGGCCGAGCACGCGGGCGGTGCCCGCCTCACGCTGCGCCCGCTGTGGCAGCCCCCGGTGGACGTGCCGCTCGCGGTCGCCCACGAGGCCCACGGCGGCGGCGATCCGCGCATGCTCGACGCGCTGTTCGGTCCCGCCGACCCCACCCGCCCGGCCGACACCGCGGTGGCGGACCATCCGACGGCCACCGAACGCGACGGAGCGCTGGCGCTGGCGGTCGGTCTGGCGGCCAACCGGAGCTTCGAGACGGGACGGCCGGTGCGCACCGGCGAACTGTTCGCGGGCCGGAGGGACGCCCTCGTCGAGGACTGAGGTGCCGTCAGGACCGCCGGCCGGCGAACGGTCAGCTCCAGGCCCGGTACGGCTCGTCCAGCAGCTGGAAGACCGGCTCGCCCCGCACCGGGTCCTTTGCGGTGGACAGCCGCACCCGGTCCCCGCTGTGGATGCCGATCGGCGGGCCCATCACCCGGCCGCGCACGACGAACCCCTCGGCCATCTCGATCATGGACACATTGCGCGCCGCGGGCGTGTTGCGGTGCACCACCGTGGAGTGGCGCACCGTGCCCGCGCCCTCGCTGCGTTCCGTCCGCAGGTCGCTGCCCCGGCAGACCGGACACAGCAGGCGGTGGAACATGGCGGTGCCGCACCAGGTGCAGCGCTGGAAGAGGATGGCGTCCGTGTCCTGGCCCCTCGGGTCGAGGAGGCCCGTGGAGCCGGCTGTCTGCTGAGTCACGCTTCCTGAGTGGTGGTACACGCTGGTCAACTCCCTGCACTCGGGCGGAATCCCGGGTGCGCGGTCACCCGCGCACAGGCGTGCCCGGTTCGCCGTGCCACCGTGCACGCAGCACAGAGTATGGCACTCAGTGCCACTCGTAAAGGCACTCCGTACCCTCAAATGTGCAGACCTTCGGGCCGCCCCAGCGTCGACTCGATCTCCTGCACCACCCGCCACAGAGGCGCTCCGCGCCGCGAGACGACCACCACCACGTCCTCCGGCTGCGGTTCCGCCACGGGCGCCGGCGTGCCGCCGAACGCCGACTGCACGTACGCCAGCGCGTGGTCCACCGTGGCGCTCGCCTCGTCCTGTCCGTCCGAACGCAGCCAGGAGCGCAGGGCGTTGTTGTGCGCCGCGACCACCGCCGCGGCGATGACGTCGGCCTGCAGGGTCCCGTCCCGGCGGGCCGCGAAACGGCGGCGCAGATACTCGGCGAGGGCACGCTCGTAGCGCCACACCACCGACAGTTCGTAGGCGCGCAGCCCGGGGACCTGCTTGGTCAGGCGGTAGCGCTGCACGGAGAACGTCGGGTTCTCGGCGTACATCCGCAGCACGAGCCGGGCCGCGTCGCAGACCCGTCGCACGGGCTCCTCGTCGTCGGAGCTCTCCGCCAGGAAGGCCGTCATGTCGGCCAGGCATCGCTCGTGGTCCGGGAAGACCACGTCCTCCTTGGAAGGGAAGTAGCGGAAGAACGAGCGCCGTCCGACGCCGGCGAGCGCCACGATGTCGTCGACGGTGGTCTGCTCGTAACCCCGCTCGAGGAACAGTTGGAAGGCCGCCGCCACCAGGGCGTCCCGCATGGGCGGCTTTCCGTTCCCGAGGTCGGCTTTCTCGGAGCTCATGGGCTGGAACGTAGCACCCGAAAGGCCGCGCATGGCACTCAGTGCAGTCGCGGGGAGGAACTGAGTGCTCTCTGAACTCCTGGCGCGGCAGCCGCGTATCTAGCGGCGGAACGGTCCTCGAAGACGGGCGCGTGCGAGCCCGGACGGAAGGAGTGCAACGTGTCGACACCGTCCGAGCCCCGGCAGCCGCACGACGGCCCGGCCCTCGAACCCATCCGCGTCCTGCGGCCCCGGCGCACCGACGCGCTGGCGGAACTGATGCGGGAGTACCGAGAACAGACCGCCGCCGAATCCTCCGCATCCGGGGGCCCTGATTCCGGCGGCTACGAATCCGTCGCTCTGCCGGGGCCGCCGCCAGGCTCCGAGGCCCTGACGCAGGAAATCCCGCCGGTCCCTCGCGCCCGCGGTGACCGCCCTGCCGTACGCGCCGGATCCGGACTGCGCCGCGCCGCCGTCGCGGTGGCGGTCGTCGCGGCGGCCGTGATCGGTTTCGGCGGTGCGCTTCTGCTCCGCGGCGGCGAGAAGACCGAGGACAGTGCGGCCCCCGCGCCCCGCCCGACCGCGTCCGCCCCCACCCCCACCCCCACGCCCACACCCACCCCACCCGCCGCGGCTCCGGCCGACCCCGACGGCCCCGGCACTCTCCGCGAGGGAGCCAGCGGCCCCGAGGTGACCGAACTCCAGGAACGCCTCCTGCGCATCCCGGACGTCTACCGCGACGGCTCCACCAGCGGCAGCTACGACCCCACCCTGACCGCGGCCGTCGCCCGCTTCCAACTCTGGTACGGCATCCGCGGCGACGAAACAGGCGTCTACGGCAACGACACCCGCACGGCCCTGGAATCCCGCACACCTCCGAACACGAGCTGACGGGCATCGCCGGGCGGGGCGGCGGGCAGCCCGGATGCCACGCCGGTTGCCCCGGCCGCCCACCGCGTGGCATCGCCCGGCGGTTGGGCCGCGTCCTGGACGGAACTGGGGGCGGGTGGCCGGTCGGCCGCTCGCCTCGGCCTGGTGGTCTGGCGACCCGTCGGAGCGCAGCCCGGCACTGCGGGTCGGTCGCACCGCTCGTCGGATGGCGCCAGCTGCTCAGTGGCGTCGTCCCCGGGCGGCCCTGTCATCGGTTGCTCGTGTGGCCGGGGGCGCTGCCTGTGAGATGGTCCGTCGGCGTGGGTCCGCTCGCCGGCTGGCGTCTTCCGCGTCGTCATCCGCACCGTGGCTCACCGGGCGGCACCTGCCCACCCGGTCGGCAGCATCGCCCGGCTACCCAACAGTCGGCAGTGCGCCGGCCTCGCGGCGTCATCGGGTCCGGAGGGCGTTGCTCGTGCGGCCGAGTCGGCCGGCAGGTGGCATCGGCCCTCGCGGCGGCACCGTGTCGCGGGATGGCACCCCCACCCCCGGCATGGTGAGGTGATGCCGAGGGGCGTCGGTCGGCGTGGTGGAGGAGTGAGTGGTGTGGGCATGGACGCGTTCGTCGGGCGGCTGGATCCCGACATGTGCGTGGTCACGGCCGTGGCGGGAGGTGAACGGGCGGGCTGTCTGGTCGGGTTCGCCTCGCAGTGCTCGATCCGGCCCGTGCGGTTCGTGGTGTGGCTGTCCGAGCTCAACCACACCTTCCGGGTGGCCCGGAACGCCGACGTGCTGGCCGTGCATCTGCTCGACCGTGAACAGCGGGCCCTCGCCGAGCTGTTCGGCGGGCGGACCGGCGACCGGACGGACAAGTTCGAGGGGCTGCCGTTGCGGGAGGGCTACGGTGGGGCGGTCGTACTGGAGGACGTGCCGGCCTGGTTCGTCGGCCGGATCGTGACGCGGGTCGGCGGCGGAGACCACATCGGCTTCGTTCTCGACCCGGTCGAACAGGGCGGACGGGAGACGTACGACGGGCCCCTGCTGCGCCTGTCCGACGCCCACACCATCGCGCCCGGTCACCCGGTCGACTGATCCGGCGCCCCTCATATCGAACACCGGGCAACAGCTGGGAAAAGGAACGGGACGGCGGGGCCGGCGGGCCGCACCCTGGCCCGGGGCGACGAGTACAGGCGCCTCGTCCGCCGCGAACCGAAGGCCACGCCCATGAACGGCTCCCGCATACCGGGCCTGGTACTGCCCACCCTGTTCCTGCTGGCCCTGCTCGTCGGCCTGTGGTGGTACTGGCGACACCGCGGTGACTGAGCCGGGCCGCCACACGCCCTACCGCTCCCGCACCCTCGGAACCCGGACGTCCACGACGCACACATCGTCCCGCCGCTCGTCCGGCAGCATCCGCGCGAGCAACGGCCCGAGCGACCCGGGACCGTCGGTGTGCGGAGCCGCCACCGCCTCGGCGAGCCGCTCCAGCCCCCGGTCGATGCTCTCCGGGGGGTGCTCGACCAGACCGTCGGTGAAGAGGATGAGCCGGTCGCCCGGTTCGAGGCGGCACTCCGCCTCTTCGTAGACCGGCGTGGCGGACGCCCCGAGCAGCATGCCGCGGGGCCGGCGCAGATACCGCGCCTCGCCGTCCCGCAGCAGCAGGGGCGGGGGATGCCCGGCCTGGGCCCAGACCAGGCGCCGCTGCCGGGGGTGGTAGCGGGCCAGCACCATCGTGGCCGTCGCATGGGAGTCGCGGGAGTGCAGCAGCAGCGTGTTCAGCCGGGCGAGCGCGCCGGTCAGCGACGAGCCGGTGATGACCATGCCCTTCGCGGTGAAGCGGAGCTGCGCCATCGTGGCGACGGCACCGACGCCGTGCCCGGCGACATCGCCGACGACCAGCAGCGCGCCGTCGTCGGGCAGCTCCACGGCGCTGAACCAGTCGCCGCCGACGTGCACACCCGACTGGGCGGGCAGATAGGCGACCTCGACGCGCAGTCCCGCCAGTTGCACCGGCCGGTTGGCCATCGGCAGCAACGCGTGCTGAAGCCGGGACGCCAGAGTCCGCTCGGTCCGCAGCACGTCGTTCTGCGTGAGGATCGCCTGCTCGCTCTCGACCAGGGCCAGCTCCGCCCGCCGCCGGGCGGTCAAGTCCTGCACGACACCGTGCACTTCGACGGGCGTGCCGTGCATGTCGGCCACGGTCTCGGCCACCAGGCGCAGATGCCGGATGACGCCGGACGTCCTGATGCGGAACGGCAGGTCGAACGCCCGCCCGTCCTGGACGAGGGCCCGCACGGCACGGGTCAGCGCGGGCGCGTCCTCGGGCAGCGCGAGCTCCGGAAGACCGGCGAGACCCACCGGGCCCTCCGCGGGGTCCCGGCCGAAGATGGCGAACACCTGGGACGACCAGGAGGCCTCCAGCGTGGCCAGGTTCCAGTTGGCCCAGCCGAGGTTGCCCAGCCGCTGGAGATCCGCCAGCCGCTGTTCCTGCCGGTCGGAGGAGCCGTGCCGAACCCAGCTGACGACCAGCGCGTCGCCCAGCAGCGCCACCCGCGCCGTGTAGGTGGAGAGCGCGGCGATGCCCGCCAGGACCTCCTCGTGCGCGAACGGCTCGCTCTCGTAGGGCTCCCCGGTGGTCAGCGTGTGCACGCAGCCCCACCACAGCGGTTCGCCCGCCAGGGCGGGCCGGAACTCCAGCAGCCGCCGCCCGGCCAGCTCGTCGCCGGGACGGCCCAGCAGGTCGCCCGCCTGAGCGGTCGCCGCCTCCACCCGGAAGTCCTCAGTCTCACCCGACGCGGCGCTCAGCGGGGTGAGCAGCATCGCCGCGAGCGGCAACGCGTCGAACAGTTCCTGCACCGCGTCCGTGGCGGCGTCGGCGGTCCGCTCCGGCGGTGCGTCGAAGGCACGCAGCCGCCCGGCGCACAGTCCGGTGACGCCCCGCAGATGAGCGCGGTCGCGGGGCGTGAACGACCCGGCTCGGCCGCGCAGCACGCCGAGACAGACCTCGGCCGAGCCGGCCGTGAACACCGGCAGCCAGGCACGGGACCGCCACCGCTCGGGAGGCTCCCCGATCAGCAGGTACCGCCGGGCGTCCGAGGCGAAGTCCTCCAGCCAGCGCGGCTCGCCCGCCCGCAGCGCGTCCAGCGCCGCGATCCCGCTCAGCGGCGGCACCTGGCTCCACTGGGCGGCCAGCTGGTCCTCGATGCCGGCGTGTCCGATCAGTTCGAGGCCGCCGTCGGGCCTGCGGGCGTAGAGCATGATCGCGTCCGCCGCCATGTCCGGCGCGAGATGCTCCAGCAGACACCGTGCGAGGTCGTGCGGTGTCGTCACCCGAACGAGGGCCTGGCCGATCCGGGCCAGGGCGGCTGCGACGTCGTCCGGCGTGGCCGTCTCCGCCAGGGGTGCGGCCCCGGGACCTGGGGTGCCGGTGCCGACGGGAGCGGTGGCCGCGCCCGGGGCGGGCGCGGCCGGCGCCAGGCTCCCGAGCGTGATCCAGCACTCCTCCAGCAGGGTGTGACGTGCCGCCTTGGCCCGCTGGAGCAGCTGTTCGCCGGCGGCGTCCGCGGAACAGCCGGTCAGCGCCATCTCCGCGCCCGTGGCCCGCTCCACGACAGCGGACATCGCCGCCTGGTCGCGCAGCCGGTCCAGCTCGGCGCGCTGCCGGGCGACGATCTTGGTCAGTTCGACCAGGTCCGGTGCGACACCGGGCTGCGCCGGCGTCACAGGCTCGCTCGTCACGCCTTGAGCATGGCACACCCGGGCTCGTTCGAAGACTCACTTGTGCGCACGGAACGCCCGCGGATCCGCCGCCTCCCGCCCGTCAGGTCCGGCTCCCCGCGCTGGTCAGTGGCCGTCGCGCGGATACAGCCACAGCCGCAGCAGCCGGCTGAGCCGCGGCATCACCAGATAGGTCAGCACCGGCAGCAGCACCAGGGGGAACACGGCGGCCCGCAGCGGCAGCGGCCAGCCGGTGGTCTGCGGCGTCACCAGCCACTGGATGAGCAGCGTGAACGGATAGGCGCCGAGGAACGTCGTGAGGACCATCTTCCACCGGGGCGGGGCCTGCACGGTGGTGCCCGGCAGGCTGAACCATGTCTCCATCCCGGTGGTCGACTGGCGCTCGCTGCTGACCTCCGTGGCGATGTCCTCGATCTTCCGGTGCCAGTGCGCCCGCTCCTCGGACTCCAGCCAGGCGGCGAGCCGGTGCTGGTCGGACCAGCGCAGCACCGCGTGGAAGCGGTGGCCGTCCTCCGGCGTCAGCCAGGAGACGCCCTCGTTGCCCGGGAACTGCCTGGCGCAGCGGGAGATGCCACGCGTCCACTCCTCGAACTCCTGCTCATGGCCGGGGCGCACCTGCCAGGTCAGGACCGTGGTCACCGGCTCCGCGCGCCGGGCTTCGGTGGTGCTCATTCCCTCACGTGTGCCACGCACGGCTCGGGTCATGCCCCGGGGCCCGGGATCACGGCTGGCGGTTGGCCTCCACCAGCGCCCGGGTGACCGCCCGGACGCTGCGCGCGATGTGCTGCAACTGCATGACCTCGGCCGCGTACAGCTTGATCGTGTGCTCGATGACGCCCTCGTGCAGGCCGAGACCCGGCAGGTCGGCGCGGGCGGTCTGCAGGGCGGTGCGGGCCACCCGGATCTCCTGCTGGACCTGGATCTGGGCGTGCCGGGCGAGGAGGACGGGGTGGCGGATGAACACGGGGTAGCCGGCGTAGCGCGTGGGCACCAGCTCGCGCAGCCACTTGGCCGCCGAGCGCTCCCAGTCGTAGCTCCCGGGGGTCTTGACCTGGCAGGGCCAGTCCGGGCTGATGCGCGTGGTCGTCAGGGGCATGATCATCGCTTCCGGGTGTGCGGCGTCGTGAGGGTGGACGACGGGTCGGGGCGGCCCCGGCCTAGGGGATGGCCAGGGCCGCCACGGACACCCGGGACGCCGGAGTGGGTAGGCCTCGGCCTCCTCGGGTGCGGACCGGATCCGGAAGGGCCGGGTCGCGATCCGTGAGCAGTATTTATATATGCCATCCGGTTTGCAAGGAGCATGAAAACATTCATGCGCGCTTTGTTGTGGATGATCCCTTTGTCTGGTCCAGTGCCTGGTCCGGGGGCGGTCGCGGCCGGCCGTTCCTCAGTCCCGGAGGAAGAAATGGTGCTGGTCGGCGACCTGTTCGTACTCCTCCAGCCGGGCCTGCGTCCGCTCCGGGTCCGCGTCCGTCATGGCCTGCAGCAGCGCCGAGCACATGACGCCCGGGGCCGCGTAGGAGTCGAAGACCAGACGTGATCCGGTGCCGGTGGCGAAGGCGACGTCGGCCTCGTCCGCGAGCGGCCCGAGCGCCAGGTCGGTGATCAGGGCGACCTTGAGCCCGGCGCCCCGTGCCACCCGCACGGCCGTCAGGGTCTCCTGCGCGTGCCGGGGCATGGAGAACGCCAGCACCCAGGTGCCGCCCGCCTCACGCGACTGCAGCAGCGCGTCGTAGGCGACACTGCCGCCCCGGGTCACGAGCCTGACGTCCGGGTGGATCCGCCGGGCGGCGTAGGCGAAGTACTCGGCGAGCGAGACGGAGATGCGCAGGCCGAGGACCGTCAGCGGGGTCGACGACGACAGCTTGCGGCCGATGTCGATCACCAGGTTCGGATCGGCGAGGTCCCGCCGCAGGTTCTCCAGGTTCTCTATTTCGGCGTCGACCGCCGCCTGCAGTTCGTTGCCCCGGATCTCCTCGGCCGGGCCGCCCGCGAGGGTGCCGAGCGCGATCGACTGGAGCTTCTCCCGCAGCGCCGGATACCCGCTGAAGCCGACCGCCGAGGCGAACCGCGTCACCGAGGGCTGGCTCACGCCGACCCGGTCGGCCAGATCCGTGATCGACAGGAACGCCGCCTCGGTGATGTGCTCGATCAGATACTGGGCGATGCGCCGCTGGCCCGGGGACAGCCGGGGGCGGTCGAAGAGCGTGCGCAACTGGGAGGACGGGGAGACCTCCGCTTCGGGTGCGGCCTTCCCCGAGGTGATCGCGGATGCCTGGGCGCGTGCCTGCTGCGGCGATGGCACCGGTGTGCCTCCTTCGTCTCCCACGAACGTTCAACATAGCTCACGCACCGAGGTGACCAGGGCTTCCTCGGACAGCACATGAGGTGCCCGGCGCGGGGATACCCGGACGCCGGGCGGGAACCCGCCGCCACAGATCATCCCGAGAGGAGCCACCGTCATGACCGTCCCCGAGGAGAACCGGCCGAAGACGAAGACCACGGACGAGATCCTGGAGCACCAGGACGATCCCCGGTCCCGGCCGCCGGGCGCCACCGGCCGCACGCTCCGCGAGGCCCTGGAGGAGGCCGAGGTACGGCCCGACGACTTCGACGAGCAGTAGCCGGCCCCCCTCTGCCCCGACCGACCCGACGACGTTCCGGCAGGTGACACCGTATGGGCGCGCTGAGTGCGCTGGAAGAAACCCTGGAGAACCGATTCGACGCCCTGTGGGCCCGGGTCCGCGACAAGGACCCGGTCGAGGTCGTCGACGCCCTGCGACGCGAGTGCGACGACAACACCGTGGTGTGCCGGGAGGGCCGTGTCATGGTCCCCAACGCCTACGACGTGGAACTCGTCGACGACATCCACGACCGCCTGGCAAGCCACAGCACCCATGTGTGCCAGGCCCTCACCGAGGCCCTGGCCCGCCACGCGGAACGCAAGGGCTACGAGTTCGCGGGCCCGCTCGCGGTCCACGTCGCCAGGTGCCCCGAGGTCCCCAACGGCCGCTACCACGTGGCGAGTCGAGTCATGGAGCATGTGAGCGTGGACGGCTTCTTCCACGCGGCCCATTGAGAAGCGCTCAACGGCGATAGATCGTGATCC
>NZ_JBSHKH010000103.1:0-30332 GCF_053643595.1 Streptomyces sp. NPDC055506
GGACGGGGGCGGCCCTTTGTGGTGCTCCTGTGCAGGTAGGATCACGCTCTTCGAACATGTGATCCCGAGGGGGGACATTCGTGGGTACATCCATGCCTGGGGGCGGACGCCACAGACGCCGGATACGCATCGCACTGCCCGTGGCCGCGGCCGGTGTCGCGGCCGCCGTGGCCGCCGCGCTGCTGACGACGTCCGCCGGCGCGGCCACCCCGCTGCCGCAGCCGACGGTCAAGCCCGCCATCGGCTCGCCGTCGTCCGCCGAGCTGGAGAAGCGCGTCGCGGGCGCCCTGGCCGGCGACGACGTCGCGGGCAAGACGAGCAAGGCGTCGCTGAGCGCGAGCACGACCGAGGGCCGTATCGACCCGAAGGTCATCGGCGGCAGCCAGACCACCATCACCACGGCCCCGTGGATGGCGCAGCTCCACTACTTCGACGACCGGGGCACCTCCAGCACCGGCGACGACATCGGCTTCTTCTGCGGCGGCGCCGTCGTCGCGCCGACGAAGATCCTCACCGCCGCGCACTGCGTCAAGGGCTACAACTGGAACGCCAACGGCGCCGTCGTCACCGGCACCGCCCAGCTGCCCTCGGCCGACGGCACCGACCTGCACGGCGGCACCGTCACGGCCGTCTGGCGGCAGTGGAACCACCCGTCGTACACCCCGACGGCGATCGACAACGACATCGCGGTGCTCACCCTGCCCGAGCCGGTCAAGGCCAAGCCGATCCGGATGACGACCTCCGGTGACACCGCCTCGTACAAGGCCGGCACCAGCGCCAAGGTCTACGGCTGGGGCCGCACCAGCTCCACCAGCGACGACATCTCCGAGCGGCTGAAGACGGCCACGCTGCCCCTGCAGTCCGACACCACCTGCGCCGGCTACTACGGCAGGGACTTCGTCAAGGGCCACATGGTCTGCGCGGGCAAGCCCGCCACCGGCAGCGACTCGGGCACCACCTCCGCCTGCAACGGCGACTCGGGCGGCCCGCTGGTCGTCAACAACCGCATCGTCGGTGTCGTGTCCTGGGGCGTGACCGACTGCGTCGCGAAGGGCGCCTACAGCGTCTTCAGCAAGGTCAGCACCTACGTCGGCGCCGCCTATCCGCGCGTCGACGACACCAACATCAGCGGTGACCACAAGGCCGACCTGTGGGTGCGCAACGCCTCCACGAAGACCGGCTACTCCAAGGACTCCAAGGGCACGTCGTTCGCCGCCCGCCAGTCCTGGGGCAACTGGAACGGCTTCAACGTCGTCCTGCAGACCGACCTCGACCGCGACGGCTACCAGGACCTGGTCTACCGGCGCAGCAGCGACGGCGACCTCTTCTGGACCCACTTCGTGCTCGCCGACAACGCCTGGTCCACCAAGAAGATCGCCGACAACTGGAAGACCCGCACCCGCATCATCACCCCCGGTGACGTCACCGGCGACTACCTGCCCGACCTGCTCTCGGTCGACTCCGCGGGCGTGCTGTGGATCTACCCCGGCAACGGCAACGGCACCTTCGCGGCCCGCGTGAAGGTCGGCTCCGGCTGGAACCAGTACAACTCCGTCCGCGGCAAGGGCGACTTCACCGGCGACGGCAAGACCGACCTGATCGCCCGCAGCAAGTCGGGCAGCCACATCTACCTGTACAAGGGCACCGGCAAGTCCGGCTCCGGAGCCTTCTCGGCCCGGGTCAAGGTGCGCTCCTGGGGCGGCTACAACGCCTTCGACGCGACCGGCGACATCACCGGCGACGGCAAGGCCGACTTCCTGACCCGCACCCCCGGCGGCACGCTCTATCTGTACCCGGGCACCGGCAAGGCGACCAGCGAGATCTTTGCCACAAGAAAGTCCGTAGGTACCGATTTCAAGCAGTACGACATCTTCGGCTGAAACCGCAGGTGAGCGGGATACACCCCGCTGTGACGAACACGCACTGTGCCCACCGCCGCACACGGTGGGCACAGTCCGTTGTGCAACCCTTTCCCGAGTTTCCCCGTCTGACCAGGCGGAGCGACGATGGTGCCAGGGGGTAGTCCCCCGACCGAGCAAGCCTGGCACCGACCGCAGGGGGTAATCGACCGAAGACGAGCCGAGGAGCACATGTCTGCCGAGAGCACGCCGGGTCCGGGTATACCGGGCGAGACCGGCACCACCGGATCGCGCCGCGCCAAGGGCCGACGCCGCAAGCCCCGCAAGCGTCACAAGGGCCTGATGATCATGGCCTGGACCGCGGCGGGCATCGTCGTCCTGGGCGGGACCGGGGCCGGGTACGTGTACTTCAAGCTCAACGGCAACCTCAAGAGCGTCGACATCGACCAGGCCCTCGGCACCGACCGGCCCAAGAAGGCCGACAACGGCTCCGAGAACATCCTGGTCCTCGGCTCCGACACCCGCGCCGGCGGCAACAAGAAGCTCGGCGGCGGCACCGACGACGGCAGCGCCCGCTCCGACACGGCGATGATCGTGCACGTCAACAAGGGCCACAAGAAGGCCAGCGTGGTCTCCATCCCGCGTGACACCCTCATCGACCGGCCCTCCTGCACGGACACCAAGGGCAAGGAGTACCCCGCCGCGAACGGCGTGATGTTCAACTCCGCGTACTCCACGGGCGGGGCCGCCTGCGCCGTGAAGACCGTCGAGTCGATCACCGACCTGCGCATGGACCACTACCTGGAGGTCGACTTCGCCGGCTTCCAGACGCTCATCGACGACCTCGGTGGCGTCGAGGTGACCACGACGAAGCGCATCGACGACCCCGACAGCCACCTGAAGCTGAAGGCGGGCACCCACAGACTCGACGGCGAGCAGGCCCTCGGCCTGGTCCGCACCCGGCACGGTGTGGGCGACGGCTCCGACCTGGGCCGCATCCAGCTCCAGCAGGCCTTCATCAAGGCCCTGCTCAACCAGGTCAAGGACGTCGGCGTCTTCTCCAACCCGAAGAAGCTCTACGACCTCGCGGAAACCGCGACCAAGACGGTGACGGCCGACTCCGACCTCGGCTCGGTCAACAAGCTCGTGTCCTTCGCGAACGGCCTCAAGGGCATCACCCCCTCGAACATGAACATGGTCACGATGCCGGTCGCCTACGACCCCGCCGACCCCAACCGAGTCCTCCTCCAGGAAAAGAAGGCCGACCAGATTTGGAAGGCCCTGGAGCAGGACAAGCCGATCCCGAAGAGCGCAACCAAGGGCTCGGCATCGGGCGAAGCCAAGGGTGTCGTGAGCGCCCCTTAAGGGGCGCGGGTCTGTATCGATTTGCGGCTCCGCCGCGTGGGCGCGACAAGCCCCCACCGGCCCGCAGGGAACAAACAACGGCAACCCCCGGTTTTGGGGGATGGCCCCAGTCCTGGCAGACTGGTACGTCGGCTCCGGTTCACGCTCCGCATCCCGCGGCAGCGACCCGGCGCCCTCCCGAAACCTAGGAGACACCTTGAAGCGCGACATCCACCCCGAGTACGTCGAGACGCAGGTCAGCTGCACCTGCGGCGCGTCGTTCACCACTCGCAGCACCATCGAGTCCGGCACCATCCGTGCCGACGTCTGCTCCGAGTGCCACCCGTTCTACACGGGCAAGCAGAAGATCCTCGACACCGGTGGCCGTGTGGCCCGCTTCGAGGCCCGCTTCGGCAAGGCCGCCGGCTCCAAGAAGTAGCGAGCCCCAATCCGCCGGTCCACGGACGCGCCCCCTCACCGGGCGCTCCGGGACCGGCGTTTTTGGTCGCCCGCCCCTTCACCCCCCGTCCGTACACAGGAGCCCAAGATGTTCGAGGCCGTCGAGGAACTCGTCGCCGAGCACGCCGACCTGGAGAAGAAGCTCGCCGACCCGTCGGTGCACGCCGACCAGGCCAACGCGCGCAAGCTGAACAAGCGTTACGCCGAGCTCACCCCGATCGTCGCCACGTACCGCTCCTGGACGCAGACGGGCGACGACGCCGAGACCGCGCGCGAACTGGCCGCCGACGACCCCGACTTCGCGGCCGAGGTCAAGGACCTGGAGCGGCGGCGCGAGGAGCTCACGGAGAAGCTGCGCCTTCTCCTCGTCCCGCGCGACCCCAGTGACGACAAGGACGTCATCCTCGAGATCAAGGCCGGCGCGGGCGGCGACGAGTCGGCGCTGTTCGCCGGCGACCTGCTGCGCATGTATCTGCGCTACGCCGAGCGGGTCGGCTGGAAGACCGAGATCATCGACGCCACCGAGTCCGAGCTGGGCGGCTACAAGGACGTCCAGGTCGCCGTGAAGACCAAGGGCGGCCAGGGCGCCACCGAGCCCGGGCAGGGCGTCTGGGCGCGGCTGAAGTACGAGGGCGGCGTGCACCGCGTGCAGCGGGTGCCGGCCACGGAGTCCCAGGGCCGTATCCACACCTCCGCCGCCGGTGTGCTGGTCACCCCGGAGGCCGAGGAGGTGGACGTGGAGATCAACCCCAACGACCTCCGCATCGACGTCTACCGCTCCTCGGGACCGGGCGGACAGTCCGTCAACACCACCGACTCCGCCGTGCGTATCACGCACATTCCCACCGGAGTCGTCGCCTCCTGCCAGAACGAGAAGAGCCAGCTGCAGAACAAGGAGCAGGCACTGCGTATCCTGCGCTCGAGGCTGCTTGCCGCGGCGCAGGAGGAGGCGGAGAAGGAGGCCGCCGACGCCCGCCGCAGCCAGGTCCGCACCGTCGACCGCTCCGAGAAGATCCGCACGTACAACTTCCCGGAGAACCGCATCTCGGACCACCGCGTCGGGTTCAAGGCGTACAACCTGGACCAGGTCCTGGACGGCGACCTCACCGCGGTGATCCAAGCCTGTGTCGACGCGGACTCGGCGGCCAAGCTGGCCGCTGCATAAGCACGTAGGAGTACTGAGTACCGGAGGACTTGCGTGAACCTGCTGCTCGCGGAGGTGGCCCAGGCCACCCAGCGGCTCGCCGACGCCGGCGTGCCCTCGCCGCGCACCGACGCGGAGGAACTCGCCGCGTTCGTACACGGCGTCAAGCGCGGCGAGCTGCACTCCGTCAAGGACTCCGACTTCGACGCCCGTTACTGGGAGGTCATCGCCCGCCGCGAGGCCCGCGAGCCGCTCCAGCACATCACCGGGCGGGCCTACTTCCGGTACCTGGAACTCCAGGTCGGCCCCGGGGTGTTCGTGCCGCGCCCCGAGACCGAGTCCGTGGTCGGCTGGGCCATAGACGCCGTACGGGCCATGGACGTCGTCGAGCCGTGCATCGTCGACCTGTGCACCGGCTCCGGCGCCATCGCGCTCGCCCTCGCCCAGGAGGTGCCGCGCTCGCGCGTGTACGCCGTGGAGCTGTCCGAGGACGCCCTCCGGTGGACCCGCAAGAACGTGCAGGGGTCCAGGGTCGAGCTGCGCCAGGGAGACGCCCTGACGGCCTTCCCGGACCTGGACGGCCAGGTCGACCTGGTCATCACCAACCCGCCGTACATCCCGCTCACCGAGTGGGAGTACGTCGCTCCGGAGGCGCGGGACTACGACCCCGACCTGGCCCTCTTCTCCGGCGAGGACGGCCTCGACCTCATCCGCGGCCTGGAACGCACCGCGCACCGGCTGCTGCGCCCCGGCGGCGTCGTGGTCGTGGAGCACGCGGACACGCAGGGCGGACAGGTGCCGTGGATCTTCACCGAGGAGCGGGGCTGGGCCGACGCGGCCGACCATCCGGACCTCAACAAGCGCCCGCGTTTCGCCACGGCCCGCAAGGCGCTTCCGTGAGCACCCCGATCACCCCACAGTCTTCGCAGTCTTCATCCCAGCAGCACGTGTACGAGGAGGCCAGCTAAAGATGGCACGGCGATACGACACCAACGACGCGACCGACCGCGTGACCGGTCTGCGTGAGGCAGCGTCCGCCGTCCGCCGTGGCGAGCTCGTGGTGCTGCCGACGGACACGGTGTACGGCATCGGCGCCGACGCGTTCTCCTCGGAGGCCGTCGCCGACCTGCTGGACGCGAAGGGCCGGGGCCGCAACATGCCCACCCCTGTCCTCATCGGCTCCCCGAACACCCTGCACGGGCTCGTCACGGACTTCTCCGAGCTGGCCTGGGAGCTGGTCGACGCCTTCTGGCCGGGTGCGCTGACCCTCGTCGCCAAGCACCAGCCGTCCCTCCAGTGGGACCTCGGGGACACCCGTGGCACCGTCGCCGTGCGCATGCCGCTGCACCCGGTCGCCATCGAGCTGCTCACCGAGGTCGGCCCGATGGCCGTGTCGTCCGCCAACCTCACCGGCCACCCGGCGCCGGAGGACTGCGACGCCGCGCAGGAGATGCTCGGCGACTCCGTCTCCGTCTACCTCGACGGCGGCCCGACCCCCGGCAACGTGCCGTCGTCGATCGTCGACGTGACCCGTGAGGTGCCGCTGCTGCTGCGCGCGGGCGCGATCTCGGCCGACGAGCTGCGAAAGGTCGTACCCGACCTCGAGGTGGCGAATTGACGGCCCCTGGAGCGGGGCGTGGCATAGGCAACGGGGAAAGCGCGGCGGAGATCACGACGACGTTCGTGGGGCTTCCGCGTGACAGCTTCCGCATCCTCCACGTCAGTACCGGCAATGTGTGCCGCTCGCCCATCACCGAGCGGCTGACCCGCCATGCCGTGCGGGAGCGGCTGGGGATCCTGGGCGGCGGGCTGATCGTGGAGAGCGCGGGCACCTGGGGCCACGAGGGCGCGCCCATGGAGTCGCACGCGGAGACCGTCCTGGCCGACTTCGGCGCGGACGCCTCCGGCTTCACCGGGCGTGAACTCCTCGACGAGCACGTGATCCGCGCCGACCTGGTGCTGACCGCCACCCGGGACCACCGGGCACAGGTCATCTCGATGGGGCACTCGGCGGGCCTGCGGACCTTCACGCTCAAGGAGTTCACCCGTCTGGTGAAGGCCATCGACCCGGCGACCCTGCCGCCCCTGGAGGAGGGCGTGGTCATCCGCGCGCGTGCGCTGGTGCGTGCCGCGGCGGCTCTACGCGGGTGGCTCCTGGCGCCGAATGCCGAGGCGGACGAGGTGTACGACCCGTACGGGGCGCCCCTGACGTTCTTCCGGTCCATCGGGGACGAGATACACCAGGCACTCGATCCGGTGGTCACGGCCCTCACGGGTGTCCCCGCAAAGGCGTAGCAGCCGAGCGCCCCGGGGGCACCGGGCCTACATTGGACGTACGTCACCGTCGACGCCGCCCGGAGCCCATCATGACGGTCACCCCTGCCATCGAGGCCGACGTCCTGCGCCACCAGGACCCCGAGCTCGCCGACGTGCTGCTCGCGGAACGGGAACGGCAGTCGACGACGCTCCAGCTGATCGCCGCCGAGAACTTCACCTCGCCGGCCGTGCTGGCCGCCCTCGGCTCGCCGCTCGCCAACAAGTACGCCGAGGGCTACCCGGGGGCACGGCACCACGGCGGCTGCGAGATCGCCGACGTCGCCGAGCGCCTCGCCGTGGACCGGGCCAGGGCCCTGTTCGGCGCCGACCACGCCAACGTCCAGCCGCACTCGGGCTCTTCGGCGGTGCTGGCCGCCTACGCCGCCCTGCTCCGCCCCGGCGACACCGTCCTCGCCCTCGGCCTGCCCCACGGCGGCCACCTCACCCACGGTTCGCCCGCCAACTTCTCCGGCCGCTGGTTCGACTTCGCGGGATACGGCGTGGAGGCCGAGTCCGGGTTCATCGACCACGAGCAGGTGCGCACCCTGGCCCGCACGCGCCGGCCCAAGGCGATCGTCTGCGGTTCGATCGCCTACCCCCGGCACATCGACTACGCGTTCTTCCGCGAGGTCGCCGACGAGGCCGGCGCCTACCTCGTCGCGGACGCCGCGCACCCCATCGGGCTCGTCGCCGGGAGAGCGGCGCCGAACCCGGTGCCGTACGCGGACATCGTCTGCGCGACCACCCACAAGGTGCTGCGCGGCCCGCGCGGCGGCATGATCCTGTGCCGCGCGGAGCTGGCCGAGCGGGTGGACCGGGCCGTGTTTCCTTTCACACAGGGCGGTGCGCAGATGCACACCATCGCCGCCAAGGCGGTCGCTTTCGGGGAGGCGGCAACACCGGCGTTCGTCGCGTACGCCCATCAGGTGGTCGCCAATGCGAGGGTTCTCGCGGCCCGGCTGGCCGCCGAGGGCCTGGTCGTCACCACCGGCGGCACCGACACCCACCTCATCACCGCCGACCCGGCACCCCTGGGTGTCGACGGACGCACCGCCCGCGGCCGTCTCGCCGCGGCCGGCCTGGTCCTGGACTGCTGTGCGCTTCCTCACGGCGACGCCCGGGGCCTCAGGCTGGGCACGGCCGCGGTCACCACACAGGGCATGGGAGAAGCCGAGATGGCGAGGATCGCCAAGCTGCTCGCGGGGGTGCTCAGGGGCGTGACCGAGACCGCGAGGGCCCGTGAAGAAGTGCGGGAGCTGGCCGGTGGATTTCCGCCGTATCCGCGCTGAGTGGGGGTAGACGCACCAGGGTGCACAGCCACTCGTGCAACCATCGTCGCTACCCGGAAGTCCCCACCCATATGCGCGCATCGCTAGGGTGTGGGGCTGTGATGGCCAGCGAGACCTGTGGGGAAGCCCGTGCGTGAATACCTGCTGACGCTCTGCATCACGGCCGCGGTGACGTATCTGCTGACAGGGCCGGTACGGAAATTCGCGATCGTGGCCGGAGCGATGCCGGAGATCCGGGCACGTGATGTGCACCGGGAACCCACTCCGCGGCTCGGCGGGATCGCGATGTTCTTCGGCCTGTGCGCCGGTCTGCTGGTCGCCGACCATCTGACCAACCTCAGCCAGGTCTTCGAGACGTCGAACGAACCCCGGGCGCTGCTGTCCGGGGCGGCGCTGATCTGGCTGATCGGTGTGCTGGACGACAAGTTCGAGATCGACGCCCTGATCAAGCTGGGCGGCCAGATGATCGCCGCGGGCGTGATGGTCGTGCAGGGTCTGACGATCCTGTGGCTGCCGATCCCGGGTGTCGGTTCGGTCGCGCTCTCCCAGGGGCAGGGCACGCTGCTGACGGTGGCGCTGGTCGTCATCACCATCAACGCGGTCAACTTCGTGGACGGCCTGGACGGTCTGGCGGCGGGCATGGTGTGCATCGCGGCCGCGGCGTTCTTCCTGTACGCCTACCGCATCTGGTACTCGTACGGCGTCGAGGCCGCCGCCCCCGCCACCCTCTTCTCGGCGATCCTGATGGGCATGTGCCTGGGCTTCCTGCCGCACAACATGCACCCGGCGCGGATCTTCATGGGCGACTCGGGCTCCATGCTCATCGGCCTGGTCCTGGCGGCCGGGGCGATCTCCGTCACCGGGCAGGTCGACCCGGACGCGCTCAACCTGTACGTCGGGTCCGAGAAGGAGGCCGTGCACCAGACGGTCCCCGTCTACATCCCGCTGCTGCTGCCGCTGACCATCATCGCGGTGCCGGCCGCCGACCTGATCCTGGCCATCGTGCGGCGCACGTGGAAGGGCCAGTCGCCGTTCGCCGCCGACCGCGGCCACCTGCACCACCGCCTGCTGGAGATCGGCCACTCGCACAGCCGCGCTGTGCTGATCATGTACTTCTGGTCGGCGCTGATCGCCTTCGGGGCGCTCGCCTACTCGGTCAACTCGGCGTCCATGTGGATCGTGCTCGGCGTCGTGTTCCTCAGCGCGATCGGTCTCCTGCTGCTTCTGCTGCCGCGCTTCACGCCGCGCGCCCCGCGCTGGATGGAGCGCTTCGTGCCGCCGCGCTACCGGCGCCATGTCCCGGTCGCCGCCCTCGCACCCGAGGCGTCGACGCCGGCGGCGGCTGTGGCTCCCGGCGTGGCCGGGGTCTCCGGTGTCAACGGGGCGACCGCCATCGGCGCCCGTTCGCGTCTGGCGGACCGGCGCAAGGCTGGGACAAGGTAAGAATCTGACTAGAGCATTGCCAAGTCGTGGGGTTGTGATGGGGGAGCGAAGCGCCCCAATACCAGACAAGTCGGCGCCGTTCCTGCACAGACGCGCAGCTTCACTCTCATGTGTGACTGCTCGCACACCCCCAGGTAAAGACTGCATCAAATAGTTTGTGATACGGTTCACGAGAACCCCCGGATAGAGCCGAAGGACCGCAGTGCGACGGTCCATTGGCGTGAGGACTCCACTCAGCCCGGGACTACGCTCGTCCATGACGACACCCCTGCCCCCTGCGAAAGCGGAGTTGCCGCCATGCCGTCCAATGACGCCCGGAACCTCTTGCAGTGCGCTGTGCCCACAGCGGCTGCCGGTGCGGTCGCGGTCGCCGTCAGTGGCGTGGTGGCCGGAGGCAAGGGAGCGATCGGAGCGGCTGTCGGCGTGGTGGTGGCCATCCTCTTCATGGGGATCGGTCTCTTCGTTCTCCAGTGGACGGCAAAAACGCTCCCGCAGTTGTTCCAGGCCATGGGGCTGATGCTTTACATGGCTCAGCTCCTGCTGCTCCTGATCTTCGTGGCCCTCTTCAAGGACACCTCTCTCTTCAACGCGAAGACGTTCGCCGTAGGGCTCGTCGTCGCGACCGTCGTGTGGATGGCCGCGCAGGCTCGTGCGCATATGAAGGCCAAGATCTTCTACATCGACCCTGACTCCGAGAAGAGCGAGAAGCCCGAGAAGACCGGGTCATCGTCGTGACGAGTAGGGGCGCGATAAAGAGCACGGAGAACTCCTGCTATCGTCCGGTGCCAACTGCGGCATCGCGGGCGCGGGCATCTGAGCTGACGCCTGCTCGAACGCGAGGCTCGATGCCCCAAAGCCGCCCTCACATCCGTAACACCAGTCCAGTGCCGATCCGCGGCTGCGCGCCGCGCCGACACAACGAGGTTGCCGTACCCATGCGTCACGCCGAAGGAGCCCCCGGTGAGTGCTGACCAGACCCAGCTCGCCTTTGACTGGAGCTGTCGGATCATGTCCGACGGGTGTGGTTTTCCGGCACCGGGCCTGCACTCGTTCCTCTTCAAGCCGATCGCCACGGTCGGGGGGTTCGAGTTCAACAAGGTGATGCTGCTCGCGCTCATCACCACCGTCCTCGTCATCGGCTTCTTCTATGCGGCCTTCGGCAAGGCCAAGGTGGTGCCGGGCAAGCTGCAGATGGTCGGTGAGGCCGGCTACGACTTCGTCCGCCGCGGCATCGTCTACGAGACCCTCGGGAAGAAGGAGGGCGAGAAGTACGTCCCCCTGATGGTCTCGCTGTTCTTCTTCATCTGGATCATGAACATCTGGTCCGTGATCCCGCTGGCGCAGTTCCCGGTGTCGTCGATCATCGCCTTCCCGGCGGTCCTCGCCGTGATCGTCTACGTGACCTGGGTCTCGCTGACCTTCAAGAGGCACGGCTTCGTCGGGTTCTTCAAGAACATCACCGGCTACGACAAGTCGCTCGGCCCGGTGCTGCCGCTCGTGATGGTCATCGAGTTCTTCTCGAACCTGCTGGTCCGGCCGTTCACGCACGCGGTGCGACTCTTCGCCAACATGTTCGCCGGCCACCTGATGCTGGTCATGTTCACCGTCGCCTCCTGGTACCTGCTCAACAGCTGGATGATCCCGGCGGCCGGTGTCTCCTTCGTCATGACCGTCGCCATGATCGGCTTCGAGCTTTTCGTGCAGGCCGTCCAGGCGTACGTCTTCGTACTCCTCGCCTGCACGTACATCCAGGGCGCTCTGGCCGAGCACCACTGAGCCCTGCCCCCGCAAGTCCCAAGAACGTCCGGTGGCCAACCCCCGCCGGTCCGTGAAAGAGAAGGAAGATTCAGCATGGCTGCCACTGAGACCCTCGCCGCTGTCTCCGGTTCGCTCGGCTCCATCGGCTACGGCCTCTCCGCCATCGGCCCCGGCATCGGCGTCGGCATCATCTTCGGCAACGGCACCCAGGCCCTGGCCCGTCAGCCCGAGGCCGCCGGCCTGATCCGTGCCAACCAGATCCTGGGCTTCGCGTTCTGTGAGGCGCTCGCCCTCATCGGCATCGTTATGCCGTTCGTGTTCGGTCAGTAATTCCTGCTTACCGACACGTTTCGACGAAAGGCACTGATGTGATCGCCAACCTGGTGCAGCTGGCGGCCGAGGAAGAGCAGAACCCGCTCGTTCCTCCGGGCCCCGAGCTGCTCGTCGGCACCATCGCCTTCGCCATCGTGTTCTTCTTCTTCTGGAAGAAGCTGCTTCCGAACATCAACAAGGTTCTGGAGGAGCGCCGCGCGGCGATCGAAGGCGGTATCGAAGAGGCCGAGACCATGAAGGTCGAGGCCCAGAGCGTCCTTGAGCAGTACAAGGCACAGCTCGCCGAGGCCCGGCACGAGGCCGCGCGTCTGCGCCAGGAGGCGCAGGAGCAGGGCGCCACGCTCATCGCCGAGATGCGGGCCGAGGGCCAGCGTCAGCGCGAGGAGATCGTCGCCGCCGGCCACGCGCAGATCGAGGCCGACCGCAAGGCCGCCGCGTCCGCGCTGCGCCAGGACGTCGGCAAGCTCGCCACCGACCTGGCCGGCAAGCTCGTCGGGGAGTCCCTCGAGGACCACGCCCGTCAGAGCCGCGTGATCGACCGGTTCCTCGACGACCTCGAGGAGAAGGCCGAGGCCGGGCGATGAACGGAGCGAGCCGCGAGGCCCTGGCAGCCGCACGAGAGCGTCTCGACGCGCTGACGGACTCCACGTCCGTCGACGCGAGCTCGCTCGCCGACGAGCTGGCCGCCGTCACCGCTCTGCTCCACCGCGAGGTATCGCTGCGTCGGGTCCTCACCGACCCGGCGCAGGACGGCGAGGCGAAGGCCGAGCTGGCCCAGCGTCTGCTCGGCAACCAGGTCAGCGGCCCGGCCGCCGACCTGGTCGCCGGCATGGTGCGCTCCCGCTGGTCGCAGTCGCGCGACCTGGTGGACGCGCTGGAGCAGCTGGCCGACACCGCGGACCTCACCGCCGCGCAGAAGGCCGGCAAGCTCGACGACGTCGAGGACGAGCTGTTCCGGTTCGGCCGGATCGTCTCCGGCAGCACCGAGCTGCGCGCCGCGCTGACCGACCGGAAGGCCACCGCCTCGGCCAAGAGCGAGCTGCTGCGCAGCCTGCTCGGCGGCCGGGCGCAGCCGACGACCGAGCGTCTGGTGACGCGCCTTGTGACCGCGCCGCGGGGACGTAGCCTGGAGTCGGGACTGGAGTCCCTGTCCAAGCTCGCCGCCGAGCGCCGGGACCGCATGGTGGCCATCGTCACCTCGGCGGTGCCGCTGAGCGACCCGCAGAAGCGACGCCTGGGTGCCGCCCTCGCGAAGATCTACGGCCGCCAGATGCACCTCAACCTGGACGTGGACCCCGAGGTCCTCGGCGGAATCCGGGTGCAGGTCGGCGACGAGGTCATCAACGGCTCCCTCGCGGACCGGCTGGAGGACGCGAGCCGCCGTCTGGCGAGCTGAGTAGCAACTCAATAGCACCACGTACTTACGACGGCCCTGGTTGGGCCGTGCAGAAGAATCCTGGGGGTCGCCCCCAGACCCCCAAAGAAACTTCGGGCCCAACAAGGAGAGCAGGGAACCCAGATGGCGGAGCTCACGATCCGGCCGGAGGAGATCCGGGACGCGCTGGAGAACTTCGTCCAGGCGTACAAGCCGGACGCGGCCTCGCGCGAGGAGGTCGGTACGGTCACCTTTGCCGGCGACGGCATCGCGAAGGTCGAGGGTCTGCCCTCGGCCATGGCCAACGAACTGCTGAAGTTCGAGGACGGCACCCTCGGCCTCGCCCTCAACCTCGAGGAGCGCGAGATCGGTGCCATCGTCCTCGGTGAGTTCAGCGGCGTCGAGGAGGGACAGCCGGTGCAGCGCACCGGTGAGGTTCTCTCCGTCGCGGTGGGCGAGGGCTACCTCGGCCGCGTGGTGGACCCCCTCGGCAACCCGATCGACGGCCTTGGCGAGATCGAGACGGACGGCCGTCGCGCCCTGGAGCTGCAGGCCCCGGGCGTCATGGTCCGTAAGTCGGTCCACCAGCCGATGGAGACCGGCTACAAGGCCGTCGACACCATGACCCCGATCGGCCGTGGCCAGCGTCAGCTGATCATCGGTGACCGCCAGACCGGCAAGACCGCCCTGGCCGTCGACACGATCATCAACCAGCGCGACAACTGGCGCTCGGGCGACCCGGACAAGCAGGTCCGCTGCATCTACGTCGCCATCGGCCAGAAGGGCTCCACCATCGCCGGCGTGCGCGGCGCTCTGGAGGAGGCCGGCGCGCTGGAGTACACGACCATCGTCGCCGCCCCGGCGTCCGACCCGGCCGGCTTCAAGTACCTGGCGCCGTACACCGGTTCGGCCATCGGTCAGCAGTGGATGTACGACGGCAAGCACGTCCTCATCATCTTCGACGACCTGTCGAAGCAGGCCGACGCCTACCGCGCCGTGTCGCTGCTGCTGCGCCGCCCGCCGGGCCGTGAGGCCTACCCGGGTGACGTCTTCTACCTGCACTCCCGCCTGCTGGAGCGCTGCGCCAAGCTCTCCGACGAGATGGGCGCCGGTTCGATGACCGGTCTGCCGATCGTCGAGACCAAGGCCAACGACGTCTCGGCGTTCATCCCGACCAACGTCATCTCCATCACCGACGGCCAGTGCTTCCTGGAGTCGGACCTGTTCAACGCCGGTCAGCGCCCCGCGCTGAACGTCGGTATCTCCGTCTCCCGCGTCGGTGGCTCCGCCCAGCACAAGGCGATCCGCCAGGTGTCCGGCCGCCTCCGCGTGGACCTCGCCCAGTTCCGTGAGCTGGAGGCGTTCGCCGCCTTCGGTTCCGACCTGGACGCCGCGTCCAAGGCGCAGCTCGAGCGTGGTCAGCGCATGGTCGAGCTGCTGAAGCAGCCGCAGTACCAGCCGATGGCCACCGAGGACCAGGTCGTCTCCATCTGGGCCGGCACCACCGGCAAGATGGACGAGGTCCCGGTCGCCGACATCCGCCGCTTCGAGAAGGAGCTGCTGGAGTACCTGCACCGCAAGGAGCAGGGCCTGCTGACCTCCATCCGCGAGGGCGGCAAGATGTCGGACGACACCCTCCAGGCCATGGCCGATGCCATCGCGGAGTTCAAGAAGCAGTTCGAGACCTCCGACGGCAAGCTGCTCGGCGAGGACACCCCGGCTGCCGGTAAGTGACGACGGAAGGGACCTGACTCATGGGAGCCCAGCTCCGGGTCTACAAGCGTCGCATCCGATCCGTCTCCGCGACCAAGAAGATCACGAAGGCGATGGAGATGATCGCCGCCTCGCGCGTCGTCAAGGCGCAGCGCAAGGTGGCGGCCTCCACCCCGTATGCGACCGAGCTCACCCGCGCGGTCACCGCGGTCGCCACCGGGTCGAACACCAAGCACCCGCTGACGACGGAGGCGGAGAACCCGACCCGTGCCGCGGTCCTGCTCCTCACGAGCGACCGCGGTCTGGCCGGCGCCTTCAACTCCAACGCCATCAAGGCCGCGGAGAGGCTCACCGCGCAGCTCGAGGGTGAGGGCAAGGAGGTCGTCAACTACATCGTCGGCCGCCGTGGTCTCGCCCACTACAACTTCCGCGAGCGCAAGGTCGCGGAGTCGTTCACGGGCTTCACCGACGACCCCTCGTACGCGGACGCCAAGAAGGTCGCGGCCCCGCTGATCGAGGCGATCGAGACGGAGACGGCCGAGGGCGGCGTGGACGAGCTCCACATCGTCTACACCGAGTTCGTGTCGATGATGACGCAGACGGCTGTCGAGGCGCGGCTGCTGCCGCTCAGCCTCGACGAGGTCGCCGAGGAGGCCAAGCCCAGCAAGGGCGAGATCCTTCCGCTGTTCGACTTCGAGCCCTCGGCGGAGGACGTCCTGGACGCCCTGCTGCCGCGCTACGTGGAGAGCCGTATCTACAACGCGCTGCTCCAGTCGGCCGCCTCGAAGCACGCCGCCACGCGGCGCGCGATGAAGTCGGCAACCGACAACGCCGGTGATCTCATCGAGAACCTCACCCGGCTTGCCAACCAGGCCCGCCAGGCCGAAATCACCCAGGAAATCAGCGAGATCGTCGGTGGTGCCAGTGCCCTGGCCGACGCGACCGCGGGGAGTGACTGAAAATGACCACCACTGTTGAGACGGCCACGGCGACGGGCCGCGTCGCGCGGGTCATCGGCCCGGTCGTCGACGTGGAGTTCCCCGTCGACGCGATGCCGGACATCTACAACGCCCTTCACGTCGAGGTCGCCGACCCGGCGCTGGCGGGCGAGAAGAAGACGCTGACCCTGGAGGTCGCCCAGCACCTGGGTGACGGCCTGGTCCGCGCGATCTCCATGCAGCCCACGGACGGTCTGGTCCGCCAGGCCCCGGTGACCGACACGGGCGCGGGCATCTCCGTCCCCGTCGGCGACTTCACCAAGGGCAAGGTGTTCAACACCCTCGGTGAGGTGCTGAACAGCGACGAGGTCCACGAGGGCGAGCGCTGGTCCATCCACCGCAAGGCCCCCGCGTTCGACCAGCTCGAGTCGAAGACCGAGATGTTCGAGACGGGCCTTAAGGTCGTCGACCTGCTCACCCCGTACGTCAAGGGCGGCAAGATCGGTCTGTTCGGTGGTGCCGGTGTCGGCAAGACCGTGCTGATCCAGGAAATGATCATGCGTGTCGCCAACCTCCACGAGGGCGTCTCCGTCTTCGCGGGCGTCGGTGAGCGCACCCGTGAGGGCAACGACCTCATCGCGGAGATGGAAGAGTCCGGCGTTCTGGACAAGACCGCCCTGGTCTTCGGCCAGATGGACGAGCCCCCGGGCACCCGTCTGCGCGTGGCCCTGGCCGGCCTGACGATGGCGGAGTACTTCCGTGACGTCCAGAAGCAGGACGTGCTGTTCTTCATCGACAACATCTTCCGCTTCACCCAGGCCGGTTCCGAGGTGTCGACCCTGCTCGGCCGTATGCCCTCCGCGGTGGGCTACCAGCCGAACCTGGCCGACGAGATGGGCACCCTGCAGGAGCGCATCACCTCGACCCGTGGTCACTCGATCACCTCGATGCAGGCGATCTACGTCCCCGCGGACGACCTGACCGACCCGGCCCCGGCCACCACCTTCGCCCACCTCGACGCGACGACGGTTCTGTCCCGTCCGATCTCCGAGAAGGGCATCTACCCGGCCGTGGACCCGCTGGACTCCACGTCCCGGATCCTCGACCCGCGCTACATCTCGGCGGACCACTACAACGCCGCGATGCGCGTGAAGAACATCCTGCAGAAGTACAAGGACCTGCAGGACATCATCGCGATCCTCGGTATCGACGAGCTCGGCGAGGAGGACAAGCTCGTTGTCCACCGTGCCCGTCGCGTGGAGCGCTTCCTGTCCCAGAACACCCACGCCGCCAAGCAGTTCACCGGTGTGGACGGTTCGGACGTGCCGCTGGACGAGTCGATCGCCGCGTTCAACGCGATCTGCGACGGCGAGTACGACCACTTCCCGGAGCAGGCGTTCTTCATGTGCGGTGGTCTCGAGGACCTGAAGAACAACGCCAAGGAGCTGGGCGTCTCCTGACTCGGGCCGCGCTCGAGTCATGAGGGGGCGGGGTTCGTCCCGCCCCCTCTGCCACGCCTACTAGACTTGTAACCAACACCCGGCACTACCGCCGGGTGGTGACCCGAGGAGCCACCTTGGCTGCTGAGCTGCACGTCGCGCTGGTCGCCGCCGACCGTGAGGTCTGGTCCGGCCAGGCCACCCTGGTCGTCGCGCGCACCACGTCCGGCGACATCGGCGTCATGCCCGGTCACCAGCCGCTGCTCGGTGTGCTGGAGTCGGGCCCGGTGACCATCCGTACGAGCGAGGGCGGGACGGTCGTCGCCGCGGTCCACGGCGGTTTCATCTCGTTCGCGGACGACAAGCTCTCGCTGCTGGCCGAAGTCGCCGAGCTGTCGGACGAGATCGATGTCCAGCGCGCGGAGCAGGAGCTGGAGCGCGCGAAGGCGGAGGACGACGCGGACGCCCAGCGCCGCGCGGACGTCCGTCTGCGGGCTGCTACGGCGGCGCGCTGACCCTGTCCGCCGTGTGAAGACGTCACTCAGCCGCGGCTGGGTACCGGAGAGATCCGGACCCAGTCGCGGCTGAGGCAGATGTGGGAGTTTTTTCCGTTCCGTTACCTAGGAGACGAGGAGGTCGGTGTCGATGGTCCTCGCTCTGACTGTGTGCGGAATCGTGGTGGCGCTCGTGGTGGTGGGACTTTTCGTCTTCGGTCTGCGCCGCCGGCTCATCCAGCGTTCGGGCGGCACGTTCGACGCCAGCCTGCGCTGGGGCGTCCCCGAGCAGGGCGACACGAACGGCAAAGGATGGGCGTACGGGGTGGCCCGGTACAACGGCGACCGTGTCGAGTGGTACCGCGTCTTCTCGTACTCGCCGCGCCCGCGCCGCATCCTGGAGCGGTCCGCGATCGAGGTGGCCGGCCGCCGGGTCCCGGAGGGCGAGGAGGAGCTGGCGCTCCTCTCCGACCATGTGATCCTGGCCTGTCTGCACCGGGGCTCGCGTCTCGAACTCGCGATGAGCGAAGACGCGCTGACCGGTTTCCTCGCGTGGCTTGAGGCAGCCCCGCCCGGTCAGCGTGTCAATGTGGCGTAATCAGCCGAACCTGTCTACGACAGGCCGTTGTTGATCGCTGTCACCAGCTCTCCGTTGCCGGTGTCGCCGCTGAACTCCCAGAAGAACGCGCCGCCGAGACCTTGGTTCTTGGCCCACGTCATCTTCGAGCCGATGGTGGCGGGAGTGTCGTACGACCACCAGTTGCTGCCGCAGTGGGCGTACGCCGTGCCCGCGATGGTGCCGGTGGCCGGGCAGGAGTTCTTCAGGACCTTGTAGTCCTCGATGCCCGCCTCATAAGTACCGGGAGCCGCGCCGGTCGCCGATCCGCCCGGTGCCGACTGGGTGACGCCGGTCCAGCCGCGTCCGTAGAAGCCGATGCCGAGCAGCAGCTTGGCGGACGGGACGTCCTTCGCCTTCAGCTTGGCGATCGCGTCGGCCGAGTTGAAGCCGGCCTGCGGGATGCCGGGGTACGAGGTGAGCGGGGAGTGCGGGGCGGTCGGGCCGTCCTTGTCGAAGGCGCCGAAGTAGTCGTACGTCATCACGTTGTACCAGTCGAGGTACTGCGCGGCGCCGCCGTAGTCGGCCGCGTCGATCTTGCCGCCGGAGGAACCGTCGGCGGTGATGGCCGCGGTGACCAGGTACTTCGAGCCGAACTCCGTGCGCAGCGCGGACATCAGGTTCTTGAACGCGGCCGGGCCGGACGTGTCGCAGGTCAGGCCGCAGGCGTTCGGGTACTCCCAGTCGATGTCGATGCCGTCGAAGACATCGGCCCAGCGCGGGTCCTCGACGACGGCCTTGCAGGACTTGGCGAACGCGGCGGCGTTCTGGGCGGCCTGGCCGAAGCCGCCCGAGTAGGTCCAGCCGCCGAAGGAGTACAGCACCTTGATGTGCGGGTACTTGGCCTTCAGCTGACGCAGCTGGTTGAAGTTGCCGCGCAGCGGCTGGTCCCAGGTGTCGGCGGTGCCGCTGACGGACTGGTCGGCGGTGTAGGCCTTGTCGTAGGCGGCGTAGGTGTCGTCGACGGTGCACTGACCGTTCTTGACGTTGCCGAACGCGTAGTTGATGTGGGTGATCTTCGAGGCCGAGCCCGACGACACCAGGTTCTTGACGTGGTAGTTGCGACCGTAGACGCCCCACTCGACGAAGTAGCCGAGCTTGACCTTGTCGCCCGTGGGCGGCGGCTCGGTGGTGCCGCCGGTAGTGCGGACCGCGCGGGCGCCGCTGACCGGGCCGGTCTGGTCGGCGGTGTCGCGGGCCCGGACGGTGTAGGAGTAGTCGGTGCCGGCGGTCAGGCCGGTGTCGCTGTACGACGTGGTCGTCACGGTGGCTACCTTGGTGCCGTCACGCAGGACGTCGTAGTTCTTGACGCCCTTGTCGTCGGTGGCGGCGCTCCAGGACAGCTTCACCGAGGTGTTGGTGATGTCGGAGGCGCTGGGCGTGCCGGGGGCGCTGGGTGCGCTGTCGCCGGGTTCGGTGGTGCCGCCGTCGCAGCTTCCGCCGTTGAGCTTGCAGTTCGAGGGGGAGCCGGAGCCGGTGCCGTTGAAGCCGAAGGAGACGGAGGCGCCGGGGGCGAGGGTGCCGTTCCAGGACTTGTTCCTGGCGGTCCAGTGGGTGCCGGAGGAGGTGACGTCGGCGTCCCAGGCTGAGGTGACGGACGTACCGGAGGGGAAGTCCCACTCGACGGCCCAGGAGCTGAGGGCGGTCGTGCCGGTGTTCTTCACCGTCCACTTGCCCTCGAAGCCTGAGCCCCAGTCCTGGGTCTTGGCGTAGGTGGCGGTCGCGGATGTCGCGGCCTCGGCGGGGCTCGCGAGGCCGACGAGACCGGCCAGCGGGAGCAACAGGGTCGCGAACCCTGCCGCGGCTCTGTGTCTGAAGCGCATGCTGCGCCTCCCTTGTGGGGTGGTCGGGGCGTGACTGAGCCTCACGTCCCTCATGGTGCGGTGAGAATAGAAAGGTCTGGACCACCGGTCAATAGGTCTGGACCACCGCTCCCCACGGTCGGGTCAGATACCCAACTCCTGCGCCAGCACCGCCGCTTGCACCCGGCTGCGCAGCTCCAGCTTCGCCAGCAGCCTGCTGACATGGGTCTTCACGGTCGCCTCGGCCATGTCGAGCCGGTCGGCGATGTCCGCGTTGGACAGGCCCTCGCCGAGGCAGGACAGCACCTCGCGCTCACGCCGGGTCAGCCGCTCCAGGACGGCCGGGTCGGCCGTGGGCTCCCGTGTCGGCTTCGCCGCGAACTCCGCGATCAGCCGCCGCGTGACCGCGGGGGAGATCAGCCCTTCCCCGCGCGCGACCGTCCGTACGGCCTCCAGCAGTTGCCTCGCCTCGGTGTTCTTCAGCAGGAAGCCGGACGCGCCCGCCCGCAGCGCCCCGAAGACGTACTCGTCGAGGTCGAAGGTCGTCAGCACCAGCACATCGGCGAGCCCTTCCGTGACGACCTGGCGGGTCGCCGACACCCCGTCCAGGCGCGGCATCTGAACGTCCATCAGCACCAGGTCGGGCCGCAGCTCGCGGGCCAGCGCCACCGCCTGCTCGCCGTCCGCTGCCTCGCCGACCACCTCGATGTCGGGCGCGCTGCGCAGGATGAGGACCAGTCCGGCGCGGACGGCGGACTGGTCCTCGGCGACCAAGACCCGGACGGTCCGGCTCATGCGGTGTCTCCTTCGACGGTGTCGTTGACGGGAAGTGTGGCGCGTACGGCCCAGATCTTGCCGTCCGGCGAGTCCTCGGGGCCGGCCTCGAACGTGCCGTCCAGCAGCGCCACCCGCTCGCGCATACCGACCAGACCGGCGCCGGAGCCGGGCGCGCGGGGAGCGTCCCGGTTACCGTACGGGCTGGTCACGGTGACCATGAGTGAGCCGTCCCGCTGGGCAAGAGACACGGTGACCCGGCCCGAAGCGGCGTGCTTGAGGGCATTGGTCAGCGACTCCTGCACGATCCGGTAGGCGGCGAGTTCGACAGGCGCCGGCACCTCGCTCTGGCCGGTGTCCAGCGTGACGTCGAGGCCGTTGGCACGGGCGCCCTCCACCAGCGAGCCGAGGCCGTCGAGCGTCGGGGCCGCGGCCGGTTCCAGGTCACCGCTGCTGTCGCGCAGGATGCCGATCAGCCGCCGCATCTCCGAGAGCCCCTCCACGCTGTTCTCGCGGATGACGACCAGGGCGTCCTGGGAGGTCTTCGGGTCGTCGAGGGAGAGGGCGGCCGTGGAGTGGATGGCGATCGCGGACAGGTGGTTGGCGACCATGTCGTGCAGTTCGCGGGCCATCCGGGCGCGTTCGGCGGTCACCGCCTGGGTGCGGTCCATCTCGGCGAGCAGCGCGGTCTGCTCGGCGCGCAGCCGTGCGGACTCGGCCGCGTCGCGGTGGTTGCGGACGATCAGGCCGGTGGCGGCGGGACCGAAGGCCACGATGCCCGTGACCACACCGATCAGCAGCACCTCGGGCTCGCGCCACAGGGCGAACGGCACCACGGCCCCGGCCACCGAGAGCAGCCCGGTGATCCGCGGAATGCGGCGGGCCGAGGCGGGCGTGCCGTACAGGACGGCCGCGTACATCAGGTCGGTGTACATCAGGATCGTGACCAGGTTGCCCTGCGTGAGGGTGTCCAGGACGATCGCGGCCGTGCCGGTCAGCAGCGCGGTGCGTGGGGCGGACCGGCGCAGCAGCTCGCAGCCGGCCATGACGAAGAGGGGCAGCAGCACAGGCCAGCGTCCCGGCAGGAGCACGTACACCTCGGTGTGCGGACGGGTGGCCAGGCCCACGCCCCACAGCAACAGTCCGCCGAGCAAGCCGCCCGTCGCGATGCAGACGTCGAAGCGGCGTGGGCGGGGGAGTCGTACGGCCATGACTCCATCCAACACGGCCCTGGCGCCCCACGCGTGATCCGCGCGTAGGGTCCCTGGCTGCATCTTTCGATGTACCGCGGGTTCGTCAGTCGCGACGACGATTCCGGCCGCACCGACCGGGAGCCTTGAAGGTGACCGAGAGGAGCGAACCGTGATCGTCGCACTGATCGCCGCCTGCGAGATCGGCTTCTGGGTACTGCTGGCCGCCGGACTGGGCGCCCGCTACCTGCTGAAGATGCCGCGCACCGGCCTGGCGCTGCTGCTCTGCGAGCCGCTGCTGGAGGTCGTCCTGCTGGTCGCCACCGCGCTGGACCTGAAGAACGGTGCCGACCCGAACTGGACGCACGGCCTGGCCGCGCTGTACATCGGCTACACCGTCGGGCACGGCCACCGCACCGTGAAGTGGCTCGACGGCCACGCGGCCCACCGGTTCGGCGGTGCCCCGCCTCCGCAGAAGCCCCCGCGTGACGGCATGGCCCGCGCGCGCCACGAGGCCAGGATCTGGCTGGGCACGCTGATCGGCGCCGTCGTCGCGACCGTGCTGCTCCAGGGCGCCATCTGGTACGTGGACGACCCGAGCCGCGTCACCTCCCTGGAGAGCTGGCGCTCCACGGCCTGGCGCGCGGCCGGCATCCATGGCCTGATCGCGCTGAGCTACTTCGTCTGGCCGCGCAAGCCCTCCGACGGGGAGCAGGACACCTCCGTCGTCACCTCGAAGGAAAGGATCCAGTCATGACCAAGGCGAAGCAGTACCTGACAGAGGGCGTCGTCACCTTCCTGATCGGCCTGCTGCTGTGGCGCTTCACCGGAGACGTCGACGTCCCCGTCGTCACCCTCACCAAGGTCGGCATCGTGATGATGATCGTCGGCGGGGTCCTCTCCGCCAACGGCCTCTGGCATGCCGCCCGGGGGAGAACCTAGCGCTCTCCGCCCGGCACCCACAACACGTCTCCGACCTGCTTGTTCGCCGTCCTCGCGAGGATGAACAGCAGGTCGGAGGCGCGGTTGAGGTAGGTCGCCGTCAGGGGGTTCATCGTCTCGGCGTGCACCTCCAGGGCGGCCCACGTCGAGCGCTCCGCCCGGCGTACGACCGTGCAGGCCTGGTGGAGCAGGGCCGCGCCCGGGGTGCCGCCCGGCAGGATGAAGGACCGCAGCTTCTCCAGCCGCTCGTTGAAGCGGTCGCAGTCGGCTTCGAGCTTGTCGATGTAGAACTGCTCGACCCGCAGCGGCGGGAACTCCGGGTTCTCCACCACCGGCGTCGACAGGTCCGCACCCACGTCGAACAGGTCGTTCTGCACACGGGTGAGGACCTTGACGACCTCCTCGTCCAGGCCGCCCAGGGCGATCGCCGCGCCGATCGCCGCGTTCGCCTCGTTGGCGTCGGCGTACGCGGAGATCCTGAGGTCGGTCTTGGCGACCCGGCTCATGTCGCCGAGGGCGGTGGTGCCCTGGTCGCCGGTCCTGGTGTAGATGCGCGTCAGATTGACCATGTGGCCAGCGTAGTTACGCTCCGGCGGTTCGGAACACGCGTGTGCCCACTGTCACGGACAGAGCCGTGAGGCCGGCGGCCACCAGGACGCCGTACAGCATGGGCGCCGTCGCGTAGCTGCCGACGTAGGCGTCGCGCACCGCGTCCACCAGATAGCGGAACGGCATGAGGTGCGACAGGACGTCCAGCCAGGCCGGGCCGAGCGTCATCGGCAGCATCAGGCCGGACAGCAGCATGGACGGCATGGTCAGCGCGTTGACCGCCGGGCCGAAGCTCTGCGGGGTGCTCAGCTTCATGGCCAGCGCGTACGACAGCGAGGCCAGCGAGAGCGAGAGCAGGGCGACGAACCCGAAGCCGATCAGGACGCCGGCCAGCGGGGCCCGCAGCCCCATCGCCATCGCCGCCAGCACCAGCAGCACTGCCTGGAAGACGAACACCGTGGCGTCCCGCAGCACCCGGCCGAGCAGCAGGGCCAGTCGGCTGACCGGGGTGACGCGCATGCGCTCGACCACCCCGTGGCCCTTCTCGATGATGATCGAGAAGCCGGCGAACGACGCCCCGAACAGGCCCAGTTGGAGCAGCAGACCGGGGACGAGCATCTGCCAGGAGCTGCCCTGCTCGCCGAGCGGCAGGTCCGTGAGCAGGGGACCGAAGAACAGCAGGTACAGCAGCGGCATCAGGACGCCGAAGAGCAGCGCGAACCGGGAGCGCAGGGACTGGCGGAGATAGCGCCCGTAGACGAGCGCGGTGTCATGCAACAGCATCGGGGTCCTCTGTGTCCTCTGGTTCTCAGACGGCGACGGGGGTCTGGTCGGCGGGCGCGGCGCTGCGGCCGGTGATGGCGAGGAAGGTGTCCTGGAGCGAGGCGTCGAGCGAGCCGCCGTACCGGAGCTTCAGCGCGCTCGGGGTGCCCTCGGCGACCACCACACCCTGGTCGACGACGACCAGCCGGTCGGAGAGCGCGTCGGCCTCGTCGAGGTAGTGGGTGGTCAGGAAGACGGTCGTGCCGTGCTCGTCGCGCAGCCGGCGCACCAGGTCCCACAGGTCGGCACGGCTGCCGGGGTCGAGACCCGTCGTCGGCTCGTCGAGGAACAGCACCTTCGGGCGGTGGGTGAGCGCCATCGCGATGTCCAGGCGCCGCCGCTGCCCGCCGGAGAGCGCGGCGCACTTGCGGTCGAGCAGTTCGGTGAGGCCCAGGTCGCGGGCGAGTTCCTCGGCGCGCTCGGCGGCCCGCGGCTTCGTCAGCCGGTACAGCCGCCCCTGGGTGACCAGCTCCTCCCGCACGGTGATCTGCGGGTCGACCCCGCCGGACTGCGCCACGTAGCCGCAGGCCCGGCGCACCCCGGCCGGGTCGGTCGCCAGGTCGTGGCCCGCGACGGTGGCGGCCCCGCCGGTCGGTTCCAGCAGGGTCGTCAGCATCCGCAGGGTCGTCGTCTTGCCGGCGCCGTTCGGGCCGAGGAAGCCGAGGATCTCGCCCTCGCGGACGGTCAGGTCGATGCCGCGCACGGCCTCGACCGGGCCGCGCTTCGTCTGGAAGGTACGGGCCAGACCGGCCGTACTGATGATTGCCATGCCCACAGAAAAACAGAGTCTCTTAAAGTTTGCAATGACCCCAACTTTTCAGAAACCCCAGGGAAGCTAGGATTCGGACATGGCTGAGGGGCTCAGGGAGCGGAAGAAACGCGAGACCAGGCAGCGCATCTCGGACATCGCCACCGGGCTGTTCCTGGAGCACGGGTTCGTGACGGTGACGATCGCGGAGGTGGCGGAGGCGGCCGACGTCTCCGTGAACACCGTCTACAACTACTTCCCGGCCAAGGAGGACCTCTTCTTCGACCGCTCCCAGGGCGTCGTCGACCGCCTCTCCCGCTGGGTGCGCGGCCGGGACACGGGGGAGTCGGCCACCCGGGCGGTGCTGCGCGAACTGCGCGCCGAGACCGAGGCCGTCTCGCCCCGGTTGGGCCTCATCGAGGGCTACGACCGCTTCATGCGCTGCATCGACGAGGCGCCGCCGCTGCGCTCTCGGCTGTGGAGCATCCAGCAGGAGGTCCAGGACAACCTGGAGGCGACCCTCCGCGAGGAGACCGGCGCCGGTGACGGCGACCCGCTGCCGGGGCTGATCGCCGGTCAGATCTGCTGGATCCACGGCACCGTCTTCGCCGCCGTCGGCCACGAGATGGTCAAGGGGCGCAATCCGGACGAAGTGTCACGAGAGATGCTCGTCCTCCTCGACGACATCGAGGAGCTGTTGAGCGAGAAGGTGCTCAACTACGCCGTACGAGGCGCCGCGTGACCCTGCCCGGTGTGATGTCCGTCATGTGAGACGTGACGCGCGTTACTTAGCGGTCACACAGCGCCTCACGAGCGCTAGTGTCCGCCGGAGAGGCATACATAAGAGCCGTGTCAGCAGGGAGTCGTAACGTGGCAGGGAAGCTCGCCGTCATCGGAGCCGGCCTCATGGGAGCCGGCATCGCCCAGGTATCGGCACAGGCGGGCTGGGACGTGGTCCTGCGCGACGTCACGGACGAGGCGCTGAAGCGGGGCACCGACGGAATCAAGGCCTCGTACGACAAGTTCGTCGCCAAGGGCAAGCTGGAGGCGCACGACGCCGACGCCGCCCTCGCCCGGATCACCGCCACCACCGACCTGGACGCCGTGGCTGACGCGGACGTCGTCGTCGAGGCCGTCTTCGAGAAGCTCGAGATCAAGCACGAGATCTTCCGCGCGCTCGACAAGCTCGTGAAGGACGAGGCGATCCTCGCCTCCAACACCTCCGCCATCCCGATCACCAAGATCGCGGCCGCGACGGAGCGCCCCGAGCGGGTCGTCGGCGCGCACTTCTTCTCGCCGGTGCCGATGATGCAGCTGTGCGAACTGGTCCGCGGCTACAAGACCAGCGACGAAACCCTCGCCAAGGCCCGGGAGTTCGCCGAGTCCGTCGGCAAGACCTGCATCGTCGTCAACCGCGACGTGGCCGGCTTCGTGACGACCCGTCTCATCTGCGCCCTGGTCGTCGAGGCCGCGAAGCTGCAGGAGTCGGGCGTGGCGAGCGCCGAGGACATCGACCTCGCCTGCAAGCTGGGCTTCGGCCACGCCATGGGGCCGCTGGCGACGGCGGACCTGACGGGCGTCGACATCCTGCTGCACGCCACCAGCAACATCTACACCGAGTCCCAGGACGAGAAGTTCGCGGCTCCCGAGCTGATGCGCCGGATGGTTGACGCCGGTGACATCGGACGCAAGAGCGGGCAGGGCTTCTACAAGCACTGAAACCGCACATGCCCCGGGGGCATCACACCCCCGGGTGAATTCGGTATCGGTTCGCTTACAGGAAGCAACCTCTGCCCCCTCCACGCAGTCAGAGGTTGCATCACCGGCATCAGAACGCGGAGCACGAGACGCACGCACGGGGAGCGCATATGTTCATCAGGGGCGACCACGCCGAGCTGGTCGTCGGGGGCCGCCTCGACGTCCGGAGCGCGGCGGACGCCCGTACGGTCCTGCACTCGGCCGTCGACGACGGAGTCGGCGACCTCGTGCTCGACCTGTCCGAACTGGACTCCTGGGACGCCACCGGACTGGGCGTGATCATGGGAGCCCACCGGCGGGCCGGCCGCTGCGGCCGGCGCCTGGTGCTGCGCGGTGTACCGCCGCAGATGCAGCGCCTGCTGGTGGCCACCCGCCTGCACCGGATCCTGGCGATCGAAGGGGGCATCGGAGTGGAGACACTGCCCCGCGTGTGACGCCGGAGTACGGGTGTGAACCGGGCGACCGGGGAGACCCGGACGGACCTTGTCGAATCGTGCGACGAGCACAATCCTCACGAGACCGTGACGTCTCGGACGCCGCGGTACCCCGGACTGTCGTAGATACTGTGCGAATGGTTTAGGGTTCGGCTGCCCGCTGCCTTGCCACCCTTCGAGCGGGCCCGGACCAGAAGCGACAGCGCGGTGTGCAGCAAGGCCGGGAGGGGCTTCACAGCACACACCCGCTTTTGGGGGGCTTGACTTATGGACCCGAACACCACGGGACCCGAGGAGTACGGCCACGACGGCGACGGCCAGGGGCCGCGCCAGCGCCCGCCCCGGGAATCCCTCACACCCGACTTCGCGCAGCACGCGCCCGCGCTCGCCCGCACGGTGCGGCTCGTCGCCGGCGACTTCCTGCTGACGGTCAACCCCGTCGACGGCAGCGAAATAGAGGCCTGCCCGCCCGCCGAACGGCCCGCCCGGCCCGTGAAGCTCACCGCGGCCGAACGCGCCGAGGCCGAGCGCGCGGCCCGGCCGCCCGTCCCGCCCGGCCCCGCGCGTCCCGCCCTGCCCCTGCTGGCCCGCCAGGACGAACGCGAGCGACTGGTGCGCCTGCTCGCCCGCGGCCGCTCCGTCCGCCTCACCGGACCCGCCGGCTCGGGCCGCACCCGCCTCCTCGACCTCGTCGCCGAGGACTGCTCGGACCTCGCCCCCGACGGCGTCGTCCGCCTCAACGGCTTCGGCCGCACCTCGGGCGACCTGCGGTACGAGCTCTTCCGTGCCGTCTTCAGCGCCCCCCTGTACCGCCCGGACGAGGAGGAACTGCTCACCCACCTCCGAGAGATCGGCGCGGTCGTCGTCCTCGACGACATCGAGTTCGGCGGCGCCGCGCTCGACGAGCTGCTGGAGGCGACCCCCGAGTGCGCCTTCCTGCTCGGCGCCACCCCGGACGTGCCCGCTCCCTCCGCAGGCTCCGCCGTCGAGGAGGTCGCCCTCGGCGGCCTGGAACGCGCGGCCGGACTCGACCTGCTGGAGCACGCCGTCGGCCGGTCCCTCACCGAGGAGGAGTCCAACTGGGCGGGTGACCTCTGGTTCGAGTCCGAGGGCCTTCCCCTGCGCTTCGTCCAGGCCGGTGCCCTGCTGCGGCAGCGCGACCATCTGCGCGCCGGGACGAGCGCCGTCGACGAGTTCGGCGTCTTCGAGGACGCGCCCCCGGCCGAGGCGTACGACGCCGCCGACGGGGACGACGTACCGCTGCCCTCGCTCGGCGAGGCCGCCGCCCCCGCCCCGCTGCTCGCCTCCCGGCTGAGCGCCTCCGCCCGCGCCACCCTGCGCTTCGCCGTCGCCCTCGGCGGCGAGGTCCCGCACCAGGCGCATCTGCCCGCCCTGGTCGGCGACACCCACGCGGACGCCGCCCTCGGCGAACTGGCCGGCTGCGGTCTGGTCTCCCCGGTCGGCTCCCGCTACCGGCTCGCCGCGGGTGTGCCGGCCCAGCTGGAGGCCGCCGGATACGGCGACGAGGCCGAGGCCGGTGCCCGCAGCGCCGCCCAGCACTACTCCTGGTGGGCCGGGCACCCCTCGGTCACCCCGGAGCGCGTGTGCGCCGAGTCCGACGCCGTCCTCGCGGCCCTGGCCGTCCTCGGGCCCCTCACCCGGCCGCCCGCCGAGGACGAGGAGAGCGCCGCCGTCCACCTGGCCCGCACCGCCGCCCCCGCGTTCGCCGCAGGACTGCACTGGAGCGCCTGGGAACGGGCCCTGCGGGCCGGCGCCGAGGCCGCCCGGCTCGCCGGGGACGTCTCCGAGGAGGCCTACTTCCACCACGAGCTCGGCATCCTCGCCCTGTGCGGCGGCCGGCTCGACCGGGCCCGGGCCGAACTGGAGGCCTCCATCGGCCTGCGCGGCGCCCTGTCCGACAAGCGCGGCACCGTCGCCGGCCGTCGTGCCCTCGCCCTGGTCTCCGACCGCTCGGGCACCCCGGTGGGGCTCGGGCCGACCGCGGGGGAGGAGGTGCCCGACGCCCGGGTCGAGGAGTCGGCGTCCCCGGCCGGCGGTGTTCCGGCGGCCTTCCCGACGCTCCAGCAGCCGTCCTCGCCGACCGTGATCACCCACCAGAGCTCGCCCGCGTCCTCGCACAAGGCCCGGGGCGGCCTCAAGGGCCTGGCCCGTCGCAACCTCGTCGCCGCGGGCGCCGGTGCCCTGCTCGTCGCCGTGCTCGGCACGGTGGTGACCCTCGGCGCCACCTCCGACAAGGACCGCAACCCGCCCTCCGACCAGGTCGGCGTCAACCCCTCGGCCAGCCAGGGCCTGGGCGACGGCAGCCTGGGCGCCGACCCGGCGGCGAACGAGGGCGGCGGCGACACGGGCGCGGCGACCAGCCGCCCGACCGACCCGGGGCCGGACGGCACGCCCGGCACGTCGGACGATCCGACGCCGACGGACGGGCCGAGCGGTTCGCAGGACCCGAGCGACCCGGCGTCGACGTCCAAGCCGCCGACGTCCTCGAAGCCGCCGACCACGTCCAAGCCGCCGACGACGTCCAAGCCCCCCACGACGACCAAGCCTCCGACGTCCAACCCGCCGACCTCTCAGCCTCCGACGTCCGAGCCGCCGACCTCTCAGCCCCCGACGTCCACCCCGCCGACGACCAGCCCGTCCACCTCCGACTCGGCCAGCGGCCCGGCGCCGAGCGCCCCCACGAGTACCAGCGCGAGCGCGCCCCAGAGCAGTGAAGCGGGCACGCCCAGCAGCTCGGACCAGGTGATCTGACACCCGTACACACAGCGGGGC
>NZ_JBSHKH010000104.1:0-29972 GCF_053643595.1 Streptomyces sp. NPDC055506
GACAGGCCCCGAAACGTTTCCCCTACACGTGTCGGCAGACACGTGTCAGCGGTGGTCGCGTCAGCGTTACACGTGTCATTCGAACGCCGAAGCACAGGTGGTGGGCCGCGCCCGCCCCGGATCCAGCGCGTTGGCCACCTCGTGGAAGGCGATCCGGTCGAACAGCCCGATCGCCACATGCTCGGAGAGGTCCACGGGGCACAGGTCCTGGAGCAGGACGTTGCGCACGTCCGGCCCGCTCAGATACTGGCTGCGCCACGGCGTGACCACCTCGTCGTACTTGGTGGCGATGACGGTGTAGCGCACACCGGGCACGGTGTCGCCGCCCGCGTTCAGCCGCTCGAGGAAGTCGGAGCCGACGACCTGGTCGGCGAGGGCGGGGGTGTTCTTCGCCAACAGGTCCGCGGCACCCGGGAAGTAGGGCAGCAGGTTGGTGAAGCCGCTCAGGGTCGTGCCGTGGTTGGAGGGCGCGATGCCGACCAGGGCGTTCACCTTGGCCGCCCCGCCGAGGAAGCGCAGGTAGTAACGGGGCATCATGCCGCCCTGCGAGTGTCCGACGACGTCGGTCTCGGCGGCGCCGGTCGCGGCGAGCACCTTGTCGACGAAGTCCCTCAGTTGTCCGGCGGACTTCTCGACGGGCCCGAGGCCGTGGAAGAAGGGGACACCCTCGAGCTGGCCGTAGTCGAGGGAGAAGACGCAGTAGCCGCGTACCTTCAGATAGGGGGCGAGGCCCAGCCAGTTGTCGACGGAGTTCCCGAGGGTGCCGTGGACCAGGACGACGGGGCGGGGATGGGCGGCGGACGGCTTGCAGGAGTAGTCGTTCCAGCCGGAGCTCGGGGCGCCGGATGCCTGGGCGGTGGTGGCGGGGACGGTGACGGCCGCGGCGGTCAGCAGCAGCGCGGCCAGGGGTCTGAGCACTCGTTTCCAGGGCAGCATCGAGTGATCTCCTTGCGGGTCAAGGGAAGTGCGACGGCACGACGCCTGTGATCCGGATCACGAGGATGCTGTTCACTCGTCAAGTTACGGGCGAGTAGCCAACCTGGGAAGTTACGCGTCAGTAAAAACTTCCGGTGGTAACCAGCACCGACCGCCCCACCCCTGCCACCGCCCTCACCAGGCGGGCCGCACCGGACCCTGCGGCGCGATCCGCAGCAACTGCTCCCGCAGCACCCGCGCTTCCCCCTCCCCCAGCACCACACCCCACTCCCGCACCGCCTCCGCGGCCGCCTCCTCGGCCGCACGCGTGCAGTCCCACCCCCGCGCGGTGAGGACGACCAGCCGCGCCCGCGCATCCCCGGGGTGCGCCCGCCGCTCGGCATAGCCCTTGCGCACCATCTCGTCGACGAGCTGACTGGCGGCCTGCTTGGTCACGCCGAGATGGACGGCGAGGTCGGTGACCGTCGCACCGTCGGGAGCCAGCCGGGCGAAGGCGAAGCCGTGCGCGGGCCGCAACCCCTCGAAGCCGCGCGCGACCACGCCCTCGTGGATGCACTGCGTGAGCCCGCCGGCGGCGGCGAGCAGGGCGGCGGACAGGGCCATGGCCTCGGAGTTCTGCACGCATGCATTGAAACACCCTTGACGTGACGGTCAAGCAGCTTGACCATATAGTCAAGCTGCTTGACCAACTGACCGAACTTACCCAACTGATCGACCGGAGGCTGCCATGCCCGTCATCCGCTCCTCGGACGCCGTGACACACGAGATCCACGGTGCCCGTTTCGTCTCGTACGCCACACCGCTGAGCGGCAGCAAGGAGTTGTGCGCCTGGCGCGGTGAGATTCCCGCCGGTCTCAAGGCCCCCGCGCACACGGTCAGCCGGGAGGAGATCTTCCATCTGCTCGACGGCGAGCTGCTGATCACCCTCGACGGCCGCACCGACCGGATCACGGCGGGCGACACGGTGATCATCAACCCCGGCGCCACTCTGACCGTGGAGAACCCGACCGGCCGGACCGCGTACTCCTGGGTCACCACCTCCATCGGCCTGGAGGCACGCCTGGCCGACGGCACCCGCATCGCGCCGCCGTGGGCCAACTGACGTCACGTGGAGGGATTCACGCCGCCAGTCCCCCTAGCCCCCCGGGCATCACCGCCCGCGGCCCGAACTTCGCTCGCGCGCGGTCCGCGACCTCCTCGATACGGCGGACCCGCTCGTCCACGGGATCGAAGGTCAGCTGGTAGGAGGCCTGGTCGGCGGGGTCGAGCCCCTCGGCGCGCAGGACGAGCGCGCGCACCCGGGCGCGCTGCAGCCCGAGCGCCTCGTACATGCCGTACGCGGTCCTGGTCAGCGCCGGTGAGTGCGCGGTCGGTTCGGTCAGTGTGCGACTGCGGGTGGTGGCTGACCGGTCGGCGTAGCGCACGGTGAGGGTGAGCGTGCGGCAGACCTTGTCCAGGGCCCGCAGCCGGGCGCCGATCTCCTCGGCGGCCGACAGCAGCGCCCGGCGGTGCCGGTCCGGGTCCAGTTCGTCGCGCCCGAAGGGGCGTTCCGTGGCGAGCGAGCGGGATACGGCGTTCGGGACGACCCGGCCGCGGTCGACGCCGTTCGCCTTCTCGTGCAGCTCGCGGCCGGCCTTCGCGCCGACCAGCCGCTGGAGCGTGGACAGCGGCGCGGCGGCGACCAGGCCGAGGGTGTCGAGGCCGTAGTCGCCCAGCGTACGGGCGGTCCTGCTGCCGACGCCGGGCAGCGCGGCGACGGGCTTGGCCGCGAGGAACTCCGCGATGGCATCGCGCCCCTCGGGCACCACGGACGTCATCCCGGGCACGGCGTCGCCCAGCGCCACACGGGCCAGCATCGGCCCGGGCCCGGCGCCGATCACACAGTCGACGCCGTGCAGTGCGAGCGACCGCACCCGGATCACCGAGGCCAGTTCGACGGCGTCCCGCCCGAAGTACCGCTCGGCGCCCCGCAGGTCGGCCAGTGCGCCGTCCGGTGGCAGGGCCTGGACGACGGGCGTGAACTCCTCGAGCATCCCGAGCAGTCTGGGCAGATCGGCCTCACGCGTCGGAGGCAGCTGGAAACGTACACAGAGGATGGTCATCCCGCACTCCCCGGACTCTGGTGCCACAACTTCCGTCCCACCGCGGGCCCTTCGCCCGCGGGACGCAGATCGGCCCAGGGGTGCATCTCGTACCCCGTGGGCATGCGGATCTTCCGCTGCTCCATCGGATCCTGGGCCGCGGAGCCCGCCGGTGCCGGTGCCCCCTCCGACCCGGCGAGCCGCCGGCGCGCCGCCCCCTCGCCGTCGTCCTCACCGTCGCCACCGGAATCGCCCCCGGCGTCACCGCCGCCGGCCAGCCGGGCCGCGACCCCCTCGAGGCCCTCCTCCCGGCGCACCTCCAGCAGTTCCGCGAGGTTCCAGGCGGCGGCGCCCACCACGCTGAGGCTGCGCGGGCCGCGCCGCTGCACCACCCCGCGCACCAGCAGCAGCCAGGAGTGGAAGACGGTGTGGGCGCAGGCGTCGTGGGAGTCGTCGAAGAAGGCGAGGTCGACCAGGCCCGTGCCGTCGTCCAGGGTGGAGAAGATGACCCGCTTGCCGGACCGGATCGGCGGTGTCTGGGTGGCCGCCTTGGCGCCCGCGACCAGCACCGTCTCCCCGTGCCGGGCCTCGCGCAGCCGCCGCGCCGAGACCACGCCCAGCTCGTCGAGGAACTGCCGGTGGTCGTCCATCAGATTGCGTGAGGCGTCCATGGACAGCACGCCGAGTTCCGCACTGAGCCGCTCCGACGAGGTGAGGTCGGGCAGCCCGGCCGGGGCGGTCTCCCGCCCTCCGGCCATCGGGAGCTGGCCACCGCCCGCGCCCCGCGCGCCCCGGTGCAGCTCGGTCAGATGCAGTTGCAGATCACGGCGGTTGGCGCCGAACGCGTCCAGCGCCCCCACCTGTGCGAGCCGCTGGGCCAGCGGGCGGCTGGGCCTGCCGCGCTCCCAGAAGTCGACCAGCGAGGCGTACGGCTGCCCCTCGGCGATGCGCGCCGCCTCGGCCTCGCTGATGCCGTGCACATCGGAGAGAGCCAGCCGCAGCCCCCAACTACCGGACACCAGTTCGATACGGTGTGCGATCCCCGACGCGTTCACATCCAACGGCAGCACCGGCACGCCCCGCCGCCGCGCGTCCGCCAGCAGCAGCCGCTTCGGATACATCCCCGGGTCATGGGTGAGCAGCCCGGCGTAAAAAGCAGCGGGGTGATGCGCTTTCAGCCACGCCGACTGGTACGTCGGCACGGCGAAGGCGACCGCGTGCGCCTTGCAGAAGCCGTACGACCCGAAGGCCTCGACGATCTCCCAGGTCCGCTGAATCGTTTCCGCGTCATAGCCCCGGGCCGCCGCGTGCTGCGCGAACCACACCTTGATCCGCCCCTGCGACTCCGGATCCGACAACCCCCGCCGCACCCGGTCCGCCTCACCACGCCCGCACCTGGTCATGATGTCGACGATGTCGATGATCTGCTCGTGGAAGACGACGACCCCGTACGTCTCCTTCAGCGGCCCCTCCAGATCCGGATGCGGATAACGGATCGGCGCCCGCCCGTGCCGCGCCTCGATGAACGGCCGCACCATGTCGGCGGCGACCGGCCCGGGCCGGAACAGCGAGATGTCGACGACGAGATCGTGGAACGTGGCCGGCTGGAGTCGCCCGACCAGGTCCCGCTGGCCCGGCGACTCGATCTGGAAGCACCCGAGCGTCTCGGCGGACCGCACCAGCCGGTACGTCTCCGGATCCCCCGGCGGCAGGGTGTCCAAGTCGACCCGGACACCCGACACCCGCTCCACTTCAGCCACCGCGTGCGCCATCGCCGACTGCATCCGCACACCCAGCACGTCCAGCTTGAGCAGCCCGAGGTCCTCGACGTCGTCCTTGTCGAACTGCGACATCGGAAAGCCCTCGCCGCTGGTCGGCATGACCGGCGTACGCGCGAGCAGCGAGGCGTCCGACAGCAGCACCCCGCACGGATGCATGGCCACCCCGCGCGGCAGGGCGTCCAGCCCCTCGACCAGCTCCCACAGCCTCCCGTACTTCTCCTTCTCCCCGGCCAGGGCGCGCAGCTCGGGCAGCTCCTCCAGCGCCGCACGGGCATCCCGCGCCCGGATGTGGGGGAAGGACTTGGCGACCCGGTCGATCTCGGCCGGGTCCATGGACAGGGCGGCCCCCACGTCCCGGATCGCGTGCCGCACGCGATACGTCTCCGGCATCGCGACCGTCGCGACTCGCTCGGTACCGAACCGGCCGATGATCGCGCGGTAGACCTCCAGCCGGCGCGCGGACTCCACGTCGATGTCGATGTCGGGCAGCACGACCCGCTCCTTCGACAGGAACCGCTCCATCAGCAGCCGGTGCTCGATCGGATCGGCGTGTGCGATCCCGAGCAGATGGTTGACGAGCGACCCCGCCCCGGACCCCCGGGCGGCAACCCGGATCCCCATCCCCCGGACATCGTCGACCACTTGGGCGACGGTCAGAAAATACGAGGCGAAGCCGTGATGGGCGATGATGTCCAGCTCATGGTGCATCCGCTCCCAGTACTCCCGCCGCCGGTCGTACCCGCGCAGCACCATCCCCGCCGCCGCCCGCGAGGCCAGCGTCCGCTGGGCGGTACGACGCCCGGCGCCGACCAGCTGCGGCTCGGGGAAGTGGACGGTACCGATCCCGAGGTCGTCCTCGGGGTCGACCAGGCACTCGGCGGCCGTGGCCTCGGTCTGTTCCACCAGCCGATGAGCGGTGTCCCGCCGGAACCCCGCGGCCTCCACGATCCGCTCCGCCGCCCCGAACATGGCCCCCGCCCCCTTGAGCCAGGCCTCGCCGGAGTCCAGCTCCTTGGCCGGGTCGATGGGCACCAGTCGCCGGGCGGCGTCCAGGACGTCGGCGACCGGACCCAGCCCCGGGTCGGCGTACCGTACGGCGTTGCTGAGCACGGGCCGGATCCGCTGCTCGGCGGCGAACCCGACGGTACGGGCGGCCAGCCTCAGGGACCCCGGACCCGTACCTTTTCGGCCATGCCAGACGGCCTCCAGCCGCAGATCGTCGCCGTAGACCTCGCGCCAGGGCACAAGCAGCCGCGCCGCACGGTCGGGACGCCCCGCGGCCAGGGCGCGCCCTACGTCCGACTCGGGCCCGAGCAGCACGGTCAGCCCCTCGGCGTGCCGGTGCTCCCAGGGCAGCAGAGGCGTAGGCCCCTCCCCCGCGTGCGCCGCCGAGACCAGCCGGCACAGTTCAGCCCATCCCCGGGCACCGTCCCGGGCGAGAAAGATCACGCGGGGAGCCGACTCGTCGACGAAGGCCCCGCCCCGCACCGGAGTCCGACGGCGCCCCCGCCGGTCACCGCTCTCCGGGGCCTGGGCGCCCGCCACCGCCAGATCCGCTCCGAACACCGGACGGACCCCCGCCTTCGCACTGGCCTTCGCGAACCGGACGGCACCGGCGAGCGTGTCGCGATCGGTGAGAGCCAGGGCGTCCATGCCCCGCTCGGAGGCACGCTCGGCCAGCCGCTCCGGATGCGAGGCTCCATATCGCAACGAGAATCCGGAGACGGTGTGCAGATGCGTGAACCCCGGCACACGCACCTCCCGCACTCGTGAGCCACACCAGCTCTCGAACATCTGTTCCCAGCTACCTCACCCCCACCATAGACCAATTTTCGAATGTGTGTGCGACATCCGTTCGGCCCCGCCCCACCTGCGGAAACACCCGGCGGCCCCCGACCGTGGAGGCATGCCGCACAGCTCGTTCCTCAGCGAGGTGAAAGACGCCGTCACCCCGCGGGCCACCCTGCTCATCGTCGGAGTGATCGCCCTCCAGCTGCTCTTCATCGCGTCCTACGTGGGGGCACTGCACGACCCGAAACCCAAGGACGTGCCCTTCGCGGTGGTCGCCCCCCAGGCCGCCTCCGCACAAGCGGTGACCCGACTGGAACGGCTGCCCGGCTCCCCGCTGGACCCCCGCGCACTGCCCGACGCGGCCGCGGCCCGGAACCAGATCATGAGCCGGGACATCGACGGCGCCCTGATCATCGACCCGGCGGGCACCGACACCCTCCTCGTGGCCTCCGGCGGCGGCAGGGTCCTCGCCAGCACCCTGACGACCCTCGTCACCACGCTGGAGAAATCGGAGAACCGCAGACTCCGCACGGTCGACGTCATCCCGTCCGCCGCCCACGACCCCAACGGGCTCTCGTCCTTCTACCTGGTGGTCGGCTGGTGCGTGGGCGGTTATCTGGGCGCCGCAGCCCTGGCCATCAGCGCGGGAGCGAAACCGTCCAACCCCGAACGCGCCGCGATCCGCCTGGCGGTCATGGCGCTGGTCGCGATCACCGGCGGCCTGGGCGGAGCCCTCATCGCCGGCCCGATCCTGGACGCCCTCCCCGGCAGCACGGCAGCCCTCTGGGGCCTGGGCACGCTGATCATCTTCGCCGTGGGCGCGGCCACCCTCGCGCTCCAGGGCATCTTCGGCACGATCGGTATCGGCCTGGTGATCCTGCTGGTGGTGATCCTCGGCAACCCGAGCGCCGGCGGCGCCCTCCCCCCGCCCCTGCTGCCGCCCTTCTGGAAGGCGATCGGCCCGGCACTCCCCCCGGGGGCGGGCACCTGGGCCACCCGCTCGATCGCCTACTTCGAGAACAACGCCATGACCACATCACTCCTGGTGCTGGCCGCCTGGGCGGTGGTGGGAGCGGCCCTCACACTGGCGGCCGCCGCGCTGCGAAAGCGAGCGGCCATTCCGCTCCCGGCGCACGAGCCGTAGGACACACGCGAAAGCCCCGCCCCTCACACAAGGGGCGGGACTTCGCGAAGCAGTGCGTGTGTCAGCCGATCTCGGTACCGGTCGCCGACAGCGCCTCGGTCACCGGCTGGAAGAACGTCTCCCCACCGGCGGTGCAGTCACCGCTGCCACCGGAGGTGAGCCCGATCGCCTTGTCGCCGGAGAACAGCGAGCCGCCGCTGTCGCCGGGCTCGGCGCAGACATCGGTCTGGACCAGGCCGTTCACGATGTCGCCGTTGCCGTAGTTCACGGTGGCGTCCAGCCCGGTGACCTTGCCGTCGTGCACCTGGGTGGTCGACCCGCTCCGGGTGACCTCCATGCCGACGGTCGCCTCGGCGGCACCCGAGATCTTCTGGGTCGAGCCGTTGTAGAGGTTCACCTCGCTCGGGTGAGCCACCTCGGCGGTGTACTTGACCAGCCCGTAGTCGTTGTCCGGGAAGCTGGAGTCCGCGTTGGTGCCGATCTCCTTGCCGCTGGAGTCCGACCAGGTGGAGATGCCCTCGGTGCAGTGCCCGGCGGTCAGGAAGAACGGTTCGCCGCCCTTGACCACGTTGAAGCCGAGCGAGCAGCGGCCGCTGCCACCGGTGATCGCGTCGCCACCGGCGATGAAGGGCTTGTACTCCCCCTTCGACCTCTTCAGTTCGGCCTTCGTCCCGAGCCCGTCGACGACCTTCGTCAGCGTCGCCCACTCGGCCTTGGAGACCGTGCGGTCGGCGGTCACGACGACCTTGTTCGTGGTGGGGTCGGTCACCCAGGCGGTACCCGGGATCGTCGCGTCCGCCTTCAGCGTGCCGCGGGCGCTCTTCAGTTCGGCGAGAGAGTTCGCCACGACTCTCGCCTTGGCGCCGGCCTTCTCGACGGCCTTGGCCGCGGCCTCGTCGAGCACGTTCACCACGAGGTTCTTGCTCTTGGTGTCGTAGTACGTACCGGCCGAGTCGGCGCCCAGGTCCTTGGCCAGCGTCGAGGCGAGCTTTCCGGCCGCGGAGACCGACAGGGTCTCGGGCTCGGAGGCCTTCGCGGGCTCACTGGCGTTCGCAGACTGGAAGGTCACTCCAGCGGCGACCAGTGCGGCGACACCCGCACCTGCCAGGGCTGCACGTCGCTTGGGTATGCGTCGGTGCTTCAACTCATGTCCTCCTGTGGGGGGTCGACCCGGGAGGTTGTGGGGACCTCGCGGGCCGGAAGGCCTTGTTGACGAGCGCCCACTATTCCGAGGACAACGGGGAGCACACAAGGTCGAGTTCAGGACGCGCGTAGATTGCCGGCCCCGCGCCCCCACATTTTGACCGCGCACGGTCAAATCGGACCCAACTCGCACGCGCTTCACACGCGTTCACACTGCAAACATTACGCGTGAGTAATGTGCGTGCACTCTGCGAGGTCTGGCCATGGCTGAAAATCACCCAACCAAGTGGCCCCAATCGGCATCCGAGGGGCGGACATTGGCTTATCTTTCACCGCACTCTCCCTAAGGCATGACAAGCAGCCACAAACTGCCCCACCCCACAAAGGAATGCCCCCGCACGCAATGCGTGCGGGGGCACAAACGCCGCCTACTGCTGCCCGGTAGGGCTTAGTACACGCTGACCCCGTAGGCGCTCAGGGCCTCCGTGACGGGCTGGAAGAACGTCGTACCGCCGGAGGAGCAGTTGCCGCTGCCGCCGGAGGTCAGACCGTACGCGGTGCCGTTGCTGCCGTAGAGCGAGCCGCCGGAGTCACCGGGCTCGGCGCAGACGGTGGTCTGGATCAGGCCGGAGACGATGTCGCCGCCGCCGTAGTTGACGGTGGCGTTGAGGGCGGTGACCCGGCCGCTGTGCGTACCGGTCGTGGAGCCGTCGCGGATGACGGTGGTGCCCACGCTCGGGGTGGCGGCGCGCGTGATGTCCACGCCGTTCGCGGTGCCGGGCCGGCTGACGGACCCGCTGTAGCGCACGAGGCCGTAGTCGTTGCCCGGGAAGCTGGAGCCGGCGGTCGAGCCGATGACCGTGGTCCGGCCGGAGTTGGAGTACCAGGTGCCCGCGCCGTCGGTGCAGTGACCGGCGGTCAGGAAGAACTGCTGACCGCTGCTGTTCTGGACGTTGAAGCCGAGGGAGCAGCGCCAGCTACTCGCATAGATGGCGTCGCCGCCCTGGATGAGCTTGTTGAACTTGCCGGGGGTGCGCTTGATCGTGAGCGCGTCGGCGTTGGCGCCGGCCTGCTGCTTGATCTTCGCGATCTCGGCCTGGGTGACCGTGCTGTCGACGGTCACGAGCAGCTGGTTGTTCTTGCTGTCGACCGCCCAGGCGGTGCCCGGGACGTCGGCCTTCAGTATCGAGCCGCTCGCGCTCTTGAGCTCGGCGGCACTGAAGGTGGTGGGGGTGTCGGACGCGTTCGCGCTGGGGATCGCGATCGCTGCGGCGGCGACGAGGCCGGTGGAAACGGCGATCAGCCGGGTCCGTCTCGAAATGCCGCTGCGGGGGGTGGTGCGCTTGATCCTCACTTTTCGTTCCTCCACAGGGGAAGTAGGGGGCCCTCGTGGGGTCTCGGGCCCGTGAGGCGCAGCCTGGGACCGCGCGTCCGGTTCCCGAACACGCCGTGCCCCTGACAAGCGCTGTGGGGGAGTATTCGGCCGAACGGCCGGTAGGCGCAAGAGGGCCTTTCAGCCGTCAACCTTTCCTGACAGCGCCTCAGCAGTTGCAGCCGCAGTCGCAGCCGTCGCAGCCGCAGTTGTCACAGCAGTTACTGCAACAGTCGCAGCAACTGCAGCAGTCCCCGCATCCGCTGCAGTCGCAATTGCCGCACTGCCCTTCCTTGCGCTCGCCCGTCCACGGATCCTGGTACGTGCCGCAGCACATCTGACACGTACAGGCGAGCCCGAGCCACACCGCGCACCCGGCGAGCAGCCCGCGCCGGTTGCCGCGCGGCGGCTCCGGCGGCGACGGGGCGCCTGGACCGCCCGGTGCGCCGGTGCCGGGCGGCGCGTGGGGACCGGCCGCCTCGGGACCGGCGGTGTGGGCGCAGGCGGTCGTGCCGAAGGCGCGGTCGACGGAGGTACGCAGCTCGTGCACGAGGAGCCGGTGCACCAGCCGCCCGTCGGTGAACTCCGCCTCCCGCAGCGCCAGCCGGACGCCGTGCACCGCGTCGTCGGCGAGCCGCCGGGCCTCCACGAGGGAGGTGCCGGTCGCGGTGATCGGGTTCCAGGCGCCTGACGCGGCGTCAGCGTGCCGGTCCTCCACGGCATCCAGGAGATGGGCGAGCCGCCCGAAGAGGCGCCCCGCCTCGGCGAGCGGCCCGGCGTTGTACGGCCGGCCGGCGAGGACCGCCGTGTGCGCGAAGGCGGCGGCGGTCGCGGTCTCGGTCGGTTCGGTCACCGTCAGGAGCGGTGTCCCGGGCCCGGCGAGCGCCTCGATGCCGCCCTGCCGGTCCACGGCATCGACCAGGACGGCCGTGTCGAACCCGACGGCGGAGCCGGTCCGGGCCCCGGCCCGGTCCCAGCCCGCCGCGACCCGGCGCGCGGCACGCGCCACCGGCGCCCGGGCCAGCAGCCCGTCGCCGTCGGCGACATGGTCGCGCACCTTGGCGGAGGCGAGCACCAGCGACACGGCCGCCGCGAGCCGCGCTCCCTCACCGTGCGCGACGGAGGCGGTGCGCATCCCGCGCAGCGGACACGGACCCGCCGTACGCCGTCCCACACCCGACGCGCCGGTCACAGGGCGTGTCTGAGCCTCCGTCAATACGGAGACGAGAAGCCCGTCATAGTTCGTCACGATGCGTGCGAGCTGCCCGTGATCCCCGCGCAATGCGAGACACAGCCCACACAAATGCGCCATCCACTGAGCGGTGAGACTCTCACCGAGGCGATGCCGACAGGGCCTGACCATTCCGAACACGACGTCCCCCGCGCTCCGTACGATGTTTGGGCGCCGCATAGTATCGGCCAACCCGTTCACCCGTACGCACTGCCCATCACCCGTACGCCGTGAAGAATCATATTTCACTCACAGTCAGCAGTCGTTTACGACAAGGCCCTTGGGAAACACGGACTCTCGACGGAATCGCTGTGCACCAGTACCGTCACAAACCCCCCGTGCGGCGTCTATCCACTTGGCGCGCCATCCGCATCATGGACGACCATAGGGATGCGGAAAGCAGAAAGACCGCTGTGAGAGGAGGCGTCCATGGGATCGGTACGCAAGGCAAGTGCCTGGCTTGGCCTCGTCGACGACAACGAAGACGAGCGTTACTACGACGACGACTACTCCGACGGGACCGAGTCCGGGGAGGCCTGGGTCACCGATCCGCGTGTCAAGGTGGCCTCGGACGTCGCCGAGGAGAGAGGCCGTCGCATCGGCACGGTGACCCCGGACAGCTTCCGGGACGCCCGCGCGATCGGCGAGCTGTTCCGCGAGGGCGTGCCGGTCATCATGAACCTCACGGCCATGGACGCCGCCGACGCCAAGCGCGTGGTCGACTTCGCGGCCGGGCTGATCTTCGGCCTGCGGGGTTCGATCGAGCGGGTGTCCACCCGCGTGTTCCTGCTGACCCCGGCCAACACGGAGATCGTGAACGGCGACCCGGCCGGGCACCGCACGGACGGCTTCTTCAACCAGAGCTGAGGCAGGGCCGCTCACCCGGCCCTGCCCCCGCGCGGATTTCACCGGACGGCGTCTACCGGAAGGCGTCGAGTCCGGTGAGTGCCTTGCCCAGCACGAGCTGGTGCATCTCGACGGTGCCCTCGTAGGTGAGCACCGACTCGAGGTTGGTCGCGTGCCGCATCACGGGGTATTCGAGCGAGATCCCGTTGGCGCCGAGAATGGTGCGGGCCATGCGGCAGATCTCGATCGCTTCTCGTACGTTGTTGAGCTTGCCGAAGCTGACCTGCTCGGGACGCAGGCGGCCGGCGTCCATACGCCGCCCCAGATGATGGGCGAGCAGAATCCCCTTGTGCAGTTCGACCGCCATGTCGGCGAGTTTGGCCTGGGTGAGCTGGAAGCCGCCGATGGGCCGCCCGAACTGCTCCCTCGACTTCGCGTAGTCGACCGCGGCCTCGAAGGAACTGCGGGCCGCGCCCATGGCGCCCCAGACGATTCCGTACCGGGCGTGGGACAGACAGCTGAGCGGTCCGCGCAGGCCGGCGCCCTCCGGAAGTACGGCGTCGGCGGGCAGTCGTACGTCGTCGAGGACGAGTTCGCTGGTGACGGAGGCGCGCAGGGACCACTTGTGCTTGATCTCCGGCGCCGAGAATCCGCTGGTGCCGGTCGGCACGACGAATCCCCGGATGCCGTCCTCGGTCTGGGCCCACACGACGGCGACACCGGCAACCGAGCCGTTGGTGATCCACATCTTGCGCCCGTTGAGCACCCAGTCGGAGCCGTCGCGCTTGGCGTACGTCCGCATGGAGGCGGGATCGGACCCATGATCGGGCTCGGTGAGCCCGAAGCACCCGATGACCTCGCCGGAGGCCATACGGGGCAGCCACTCCCGCTTCTGCGCCTCACTCCCGAACCGGTGGATGGCGTACATGGCGAGGGAGCCCTGCACGGAGACGAGGGACCGGATACCGGAGTCGGCGGCCTCCAGCTCCAGACAGGCGAGCCCGTACTGCACGGCGGAGGCGCCGGCGCACCCGTACCCGCTCAGTGACATCCCGAGCGCGCCGAGCCCCCCGAGCTCGCGGGCCAGCTCCCGGATCTCCGGCAGCTCCCCCTTCTCGTACCAGTCGGCCACATACGGCAGCACCCGGTCCGCGGCCCAGGCCCGGACGGTGTCCCTGATCCCGAGGTCCTCCGCGTCCAGCAGGTCGTCGAGACCGAGGGGGTCGGCAGGGTCGAAGGGTGGCAACTTGGACGACACGGACATGACGACACCCTCCGAGGTCTCTTTAACTAGCACCGCTAACCAAGACGCTACGACGCCGACCCGCCCATGCACCACCCGTAGCTGCCAACTGACGAGGGAAGGTCGCCCGTGGGGCGGAGCACCATCGGCGGCTGCGGGCGCTCGAGGGTCACCCCGGGCGCACCCCACGAGGGAGCGGATTCTTGTTCCCCCAGGGCCCTCAGACCCGAGCCGCCCGCAAGCCGCGGACGGCGCCCCGCCCCCACGGGCGACCCGGACCCCTCGGTCGGCAGTTACGGGCGGCGCGTGGGTGGGCGACCTACACGGAGACGCGCGACTCCGCGGCGTCCCTCTGTGCAGGCACCTCCACAGCCCCCGCACCCGCCTCCTCGCACTGCATGACCCGCGGCAACCGCAACGCCATCGCCGCCCCGAGCAGCAACAACCCCGCGCTCACCAGCAACGTCACATGCAGCCCGTGCACGAACGCGTCCCGGGCGGCATGCCGCAGCGCGGCCCCGGCCGACCCGCCCAGCTGCGCGGCGACCTCGTAGGCCTCCCCCAGCGAATGCCCCGCCGAGGAGGACGCCGACTCCGGCACCCCCGAGACACCCGACAAGCCGGGCGCGTACGCCGCGTTCATCACGCTGCCGAGCAGCGCGATCCCGATCCCCGCCCCGAGCTGGTACGACGTCTCCCCGATCGCCGCAGCCCCGCCGGCCTGCTCCTGCGGCGCCTCGCTCAGCATCGACTCGTACGCCCCGAACAGCGTCGTCTCCAGCCCGAAGCCCAGCAGCACGAACGCGGCCAGCATCAGCTCCCAGTCGTCCGTCCGGCCCAGCGCCGTCAGCAGCAGCACCGCGAACGCCGTGAGGCAGAACCCGACGCTCACCATCCGCCGCGGCCCGAACCGCCGCAGCATCCGCGCACCGGCCAGTCCGGCCGCCATCGCGGCGAACGTCAGCGGCAGCAGCCGCAGCCCCGTCTCCAGCGGCGACAGCCCGAGCACCAGCTGGAGGTACTGCGCCGCGATCAGCTCGAGACCGACCAGCGCGAGCATCGCCAGCACGATGCAGCCGACGGACGTACTGAACGCCGGCCGGGCGAACATCTTGAGGTCGACCAGCGGAGACGCCCGCCGCCGCTGCCGCCGTACGAAGGCCACCAGCAGCGCCGCGCCCAGGACCAGCGGCAGCACGGTGAACATGCTCCACACCGGCTCCCCGCCCCCGAGCCTCTTGACGCCCAGCACCACGCCGAACAGCCCGGCCGCCGCCATCAGGGCGCCGACGACGTCCCAGGGGCCGGTGCCGTCACCCTTCGACTCGGGCAGCAGCAGCCGCCCCACCGGAAGGCTGACCAGCATCAACGGAATGTTGACGAGGAAGACCGAACCCCACCAGAAGTGCTCCAGCAGGAAGCCGCCGAGCAGCGGTCCGACCGCCGCGCCCACCGCGGCCACGGCGCTCCAGATACCGATCGCGAGCGCCCGCTCGCGCCGGTCCGGGAAGACCTGCCGCAGGATCGACAGGGTCGCGGGCATGATCATCGCGCCGCCCACACCGAGCAGCGCCCGCGCCACGATCAGTACCTGGGCGTTGTCCGCCAGGGCCGCGAGGCCCGAGGCGACGCCGAAGAGCGCGTACCCGAGGAGCAGGACCCTTCGACGGCCGACGCGGTCGCCCAGCGTGCCGAAGAGGATCAGCAGCGAGGCGCAGACCAGCGGGTAGATGTCGACGATCCAGAGCAGCTCGATACCGCCGGGCTTCAGGTCCTCGGTGACGGCGGGGACCGCCACGTGCAGCACGGTGGCGTCGACGGCGACCAGCAGCAGGCTGACGCAGAGGACGACGAGAACCACCCAGCGGTTGGCACCGGCCCCGGCCGCCCGACGGCGCAGCGCAGCGGCAGCCGTGGTCGTCCCGGACATGTACGTACCTCCCAGATGTTCCCTCGCGATCGGCGGGCTCACGGGGTGGGGGACGCCCCCGCGACTCGGCCGGAGAGGAGCGGTGGTCTCCGGCCCGCGCAAACGAAAAGCGAGTGACACGTCAGCGTACGCGAGTCCCCGCCGGAGCCTAGTGGCGGACCTCTCACAGTCCCGTCGGAACGATGTGGCGTACGCCACTCCCCTCTGCGTCGACCACGCCCCGGCCGGCCGTCCGGTTCCGCCGCGGGTCGATAATCGGGCGCGTGACCGATCTCGAGACGCGCGCGGCTCCGTCCCGCGCCGGGGCGCTGCGCCGGGCGGCCCCGGCCCTGCTGGGGTACGCGGCCGTGCGCGCCCTGGGCCTGGTCGCCCTGGCCCTGTGGAGCGCGGCGCGGGACAAGAACGCGTACACGCTGCTGACCGCCCGCTGGGACTCACTCTGGTACACCCGGGTCGCCGAGCTCGGCTACGGCTACGAGGTGCGCCTGGCGAACGGGGATGTGCACTCCAATCTCGCGTTCTTCCCGCTGCTGCCCTGGCTGGAGCGGCTGGTGACGGCGGTGTCCCCGCTGTCGTACGCGGACGGGGGTTTCCTCGTCAGTCTGTTCGCCTCCCTCGCCGCGGCCTGGGGGATCTTCGCGGTGGCCGACCATGTGTACGGCCGCCGGGCCGGGGTGTGCGCGGTGCTGCTGTGGGCCGTGCTCCCGGTCGGGATCGTGCAGTCGATGGCGTACAGCGAGTCCCTGTTCACGGCGCTCGCGGCCTGGGCGCTGTACGCGGTCCTGACCGGCCGCTGGCCGTTGGCGGGCGGGCTGGCCCTGCTGGCGGGGCTGACCCGTCCGGTGGGTCTGGCGGTGGTGGCGGCGGTGTGGGTGACCGCCCTGGTCTCTTTCGTGCGGGACCGACGCGCGAGCGAGCCGGACGGCGCGCGGACCACGCCGAGCGCCCCCGCCTCGACACCTGTCGCCTTCGCCTCGGCCGACGCCTCTCGTGTCCTCGGCATGCTGCTGGCCCCCCTCGGCACAGCGGGCTACGTACTGTGGGTCGGCCACCACACCGGCAAGGGGCCACTCGGCTATCTCGACGTGCAGGCCGGGTGGCGCAACGGCTTCGACGGCGGTTACGCCTTCGCCCGGTTCGTCGCCGAGAAGTTCACGTCGTTCCCCTCGGCCCTGGCCGGCGTCGGGCTGATCGTCGGGGTCGCGTCAGTCATCTGGCTGTATGTGGTCGGGGTACGTCAGCGCCAGCCGCTCCCGCTGCTGGTCTACACCGGGGTCGTCGTGGCGCTCGCGCTGTGCGCGTCGAGCTACTTCGGCTCGAAACCGCGCCTGCTGGTGCCCGCCTTCCCGCTGCTGCTGCCCCTTGCGCTGACCGTCGCCCGGCTGCGTACGCGCAGGTCAGCGCTGGTGCTGGGGTCGGTGGCGGCAGCCTCCGCCGCGTACGGGGCGTTCTGGCTGAACGGCTCCGGTCCACCCTGACCCGCTGTGAGCAGCGGGGGAATTCCGCGCCATGCTCCGGTGAACGAATTCAAAAGCGCAATAAAACCCCCATCCGGAATGATCAAAGGAATTGAAGGCCACAGCGGCCGACGATTGCGGATTCGGTGGAAATAAACCTCCTCCTGAGAGGAATCCCACATCACATCGTCATCACAAAGCCGTTGATTCGCCCGGCATCAGAGCTCACTCGCTGTAACGTCGATTGGGTGCGTACCGAACCGAAGCTCACCCGTCTGGACCGGGTGTTCGCCCGGCTGGATCGTGAGCCGGAACGACCCGCCCACATCGATGTGCCGAAGATGAGCAGGCACCGCATCGTGCTCGTCGCCGCCACCGCGGCGTTCTACGGCGCGATCGTGTGGGCCGTGGTGATCACGTCCTGGCTGGTCCGGCTCGACTGGCAGGTCATGTTCTTCCGGCCGTACCAGCAGTGGTCGGAGATCCACTGGTTCGTCGACTACTACGTGGTGCTCGGCCAGCGCGGCCCGACCGCGGTGATGGTCGCGGCCTGGCTGGGCTGGCGCTCGTGGCGGCAGCACACCCTGCGTCCGATGCTCGCCCTCGGTGTCTCACTGCTGCTGCTGAACATCACGGTCGGCGCCGCCAAGTACGGCATGGGCCGCCTGGGACCGCACTACGCGACCGTGATCGGCTCCAACGAGATGTGGCGCGGCGGCGATATATTTCCGAGCGGTCACACCGCCAACGCCGTGGTGACCTGGGGAATCCTGGCCTACCTGGCTTCCAGCGCGAGAGCGCAGCGCTGGCTGTCCGCCGTGTCCGCCGTGACCTCGCTCGGCGTCGGGCTGGCCACCGTCTACCTGGGTACGCACTGGCTGAGCGATGTGCTCCTCGGCTGGGTCGCGGGACTGCTGATCATGCTCGCCCTGCCGTGGTTCGAGCCGCTGATCGCCCGTGCCGAGGCCAGGATCTTCGAGCTTCGCGACCGCTGGCGGTCCCGCCGGAGCAGTGCGGTTCCCGTCCCGGTCAGCACGCCGCCCGTGGCGGTCACGCCGCTGCCCGCCGACCGGGACGACGTCGCGGCCCGTTCGCCCCGGGCCCCGGCCTATCTGGCCCCGGGGCCGCACACGGCCCGCTCGGAGCGCGCCCCGGTGACCCCGGCCGGCAGCCGCCGCCCGCCGCACCCGGAGCGGCTGCCACGCGGCTCGGCGTCCTCGGCCCACCCCTGACGGGCACACGAAGGCCCCGGTTCCGGAGCGGAACCGGGGCCTTCGCCATGTCTCAGCCCTTCCAGGCCCGCGCCACCCGGCCGTCCCTCACCTCGAAGTTCAGCCGTCCCACGCGGTACTCCATCGTGATGATCGCCCCCGGCGGCAGCGAGCGCACCGTCTGCCAGCCGCGCTCACGCGCGAGGTCTTCGGCCCGGCCGGCCGCCAGGCCGACATAGGTGTCCGGGCTGTCGTCGGGTTCCGCGGAAGGTGTCGGAATCGATGCCATGCCGCCACGCTACCCCCGGTGGCTGTCCGGCCCCGGTCACACTTCTGTCACAAGATCACGACAGCTGTTTCCGGCGCTCTCCGTCACCCGGACGAGCGGTTCCGTAGGCCTTCCGCAGGCATTCGATCGGAATTCCCGCGTGTCACATGAGCTCCTGGAAAAGCCCGGCGGAAAGTTCCGGGAGAAGTACCCCCGGAGTTCCATTCCATTCCGGCGCCACCACCGGTCCGGCCGAGCCGGCGCCGCACAGGAAATGCGTGGATCGGGCACGGAGAGGCCGATACGCCCCTGTCGGAGCGCGCGGTGACCCGAGCATCATGGCGTGAGCTCGCGGGCACCCGCGGCGCGGGCTTCGGCGGGCCCGGTGCGCGATGAGCGAAGGGGCGAGCGAGCGATGGGGACGCAGACCGCACAGGCGACGGCGCGGACCGCGCCGAGGACGCGGCACGGGCGGGTGGTGGTCGACTGGCTGACGACCACGGACCACAAGAAGATCGGCCACCTCTACCTGATCACGTCGTTCCTCTTCTTCCTGGTCGCCGGGGTGATGGCGCTGCTGATGCGCGCCGAGCTGGCCCGCCCGGGACTCCAGATCATCGACAACACCCAGTTCAACCAGGCGTTCACGCTGCACGGCACGATCATGCTGCTGCTGTTCGCGACGCCGACCTTCGCGGGCTTCGCCAATGAGCTGATGCCGCTCCAGATCGGCGCGCCCGACGTCGCCTTCCCCCGGCTGAACATGCTCTCGTACTGGCTGTTCCTGTTCGGCGGGCTGATCGTGCTCGGCTCGCTGCTGGTGCCCTCCGGTCCGGCGGACTTCGGCTGGACCGCCTACGCCCCGCTCAACAGCGCGGAGCGCACGCCGGGCCTCGGGGCCGATCTGTGGATCATGGGCCTGGCGCTGTCCGGGTTCGGCACGATCCTCGGCGCGGTCAACTTCATCACCACCATCATCGGGATGCGCGCCCCCGGCATGACGATGTTCCGGATGCCGATCTTCGTCTGGAACACGCTGTTCACGTCGATCATGATCCTGATGGCGTTCCCGGTGCTGGCGGCGGCGCTGCTGGTGCTCGAGGCGGACCGGCGGTTCGGCTCGCAGGTCTTCGACGCGGCCAACGGCGGGGCGATCCTGTGGCAGCACCTGTTCTGGTTCTTCGGGCATCCCGAGGTGTACATCATCGCGCTGCCGTTCTTCGGGATCATCACGGAGATCATCCCGGTCTTCAGCCGCAAGCCGATGTTCGGCTATCTGACGCTGGTCGGCGCGACGATGGCGATCACCGGTCTGTCGATGATCGTGTGGGCGCACCACATGTTCGCCACGGGCGCGGTGCTGCTGCCCTTCTTCTCCCTCATGAGCTTCCTGATCGCCGTGCCGACGGGAGTGAAGTTCTTCAACTGGACCGGCACCATGCTCAAGGGCTCGCTGTCCTTCGAGACCCCGATGCTCTGGGCGACGGGCTTCCTGGTGACGTTCCTGTTCGGCGGGCTGACCGGGGTGATCCTGGCGTCGCCGCCGATGGACTTCCAGGTGACGGACTCGTACTTCGTGGTCGCGCACTTCCACTACGTCGTCTTCGGGACCGTCGTCTTCGCGATCTTCGGCGGCTTCTTCTTCTGGTGGCCGAAGTTCACCGGGAAGATGCTCGACGAGCGGCTCGGCAAGATCCAGTTCTGGGTGCTCTTCGTCGGCTTCCACACCACGTTCCTGGTGCAGCACTGGCTGGGCGCCGAGGGCATGCCCCGCCGGTACGCGGACTACCTGGCCGCTGACGGGTTCACCGCGCTCAACACCGTCTCGACGATCGGCGCGTTCCTGCTCGGTATGTCGACGCTGCCGTTCCTCTACAACGTGTGGAAGACCGCCAAGTACGGCCGGAAGGTCGAGGTCGACGACCCCTGGGGCTACGGCCGCTCCCTGGAGTGGGCCACCTCCTGCCCGCCGCCCCGGCACAACTTCACGACGCTGCCCCGGATCCGGTCCGAGTCGCCGGCGTTCGATCTGCACCATCCGGAGTACGCGGCGGTGACTGCGCAGCCCGAGCCAAAGCGGCATCAAGCCGGTCGCGAGTCCTCCTGACCGCCTCGATCAGCTCCACCGGCTCCAGCACCTCGAAGTCGAAGCCCAGCATCACGACGTGGATGACCATCACGTCGAGGCTGCCGGCGCCGCAGCGCAGCAGGCAGCTGCCGGGGCCCTCGGCCTCCAGCACCCCGGCGGAGGGTGAGATGTGGGCGGCGGCCTCCTCCAGGGGTGCCAGGAGCCGCACTACGGCGTGGGCGGCGTACACGCGCGTGGAGACGCCCTGGGAGACATAGGCGGCCAGGTCCTCGGCGGGCGGCTCGCGCGGCGCGAAGCGGGGGCCGTGCGGCGGCTTCGGCGTGATGCGGTCCACGCGGAAGGTGCGCCAGTCCTCCCGCTCCAGGTCCCAGGCGACCAGGTACCAGCGGCGTTCGGTGCACACCAGGCGGTGCGGTTCGACGCTGCGGCGGGTGAGGGTGCCGTCGTGGCCGCGGTACTCGAAGCGCAGCCGTTCGGCGTCCCGGCAGAGGTGGGCGAGCTCGGTCAGCAGGACGGGGTCGACGGCGTCGGGCACGGGGCCGCGCAGCATCGGCACGGTGAAGGCGTTGAGGGCGCCCACCCGGCGGCGCAGCCGGTTGGGCAGCACCTGTTCCAGCTTGGCGAGGGCCCGTACCGAGGTCTCGCCGATGCCCTCGATGCCCTGCCCGGCGGCCGTGCGCAGCCCGACCGCCACCGCCACGGCCTCGTCGTCGTCCAGCAGCAGCGGCGGGAGTTCGGCGCCGGCGCCCAGCTGGTAGCCGCCGCCCGTGCCGGGGCTGGCGTTGACCGGGTAGCCGAGCCCGCGCAGCCGGTCGACGTCGCGGCGCAGGGTGCGGGCGCTGACGCCGAGCCGCTCGGACAGGTCGGCGCCGGACCATTCGCGGTGGGCCTGGAGCAGGGACAGCAGTCGCAGCAGGCGTGCCGAGGTCTCCAACATGGGGCGAGTCTGCCAGCCCTTGAGGACAGCCGCTGTCCTCAAGGCTCGTACGCCAGTTGCGGTACGTCGAAGCAGGTGCGGTTCATGTCGCCCTGGCCGACCCAGCCCTCGCCGTCCTGCCAGCGGGCCACCGACAGACAGGTCTCGCGGGTCTTCGGGGGCTCGGCGAGCCGCTGGAACGCGACGGGCAGGAGCAGTCCGCCCGCCGTGTAGCCCTGGCTGCGGTCCATGTAGCCGTCGACGCACGCGCGCGTGATGCCCGTCTTCGCGCAGGACTTCGCCGCGTCCGTGAACCAGCGTGCGGCGGCCCACCCCTCCAGCTGCCACTGGGAGTGCGTCTTCAGGTCCTTCGTCGCCTCGCGGAACTCCCGCACGGCCGGGTGGCCGGTGTCGTCGAAGTCTCGGCTGGAGCCGGTCGCCCAGAGGGCGTTGCGGCAGCGCGGGGCGTCCTCGTAGTCGTCGGGGACGGTGGACGTCCAGTTCTGCACGTTGGTCACCTTGGCGGTGACATGGGCGCCGACCTCGTCCATGGCCTGGCAGAGCCGGGCGTTGCCGTGCGAGTCGATGGCGTCGAAGACCAGGTCGGCGCCCTGTTCCTTCAGGTCAGCCGCGACGGCGCGGAAGTTGGGCAGCGCGAAGTCGACCTGCTCGGTGACGACCTTGTAGCCCTCGGCGCGCAGGCCCCGCTCCACGAGCCGGGCGTAGGCGGCGGACGCGGACTGGTTGTAGGAGACGACGGCGGCGGTGCGGGCGCCGTGCTCGCGCTTGAAGTAGCGGTAGACCTCGGTGCCGCCGTACAGCTTGCCGTCCCAGCCGGTGGTGCCGTCGCGGGGCGCGAGACTGCCGTAGATGCCGTAGAGGTGCGGGTAGGTGTCGTAGGCGCCGCCGATGGGCTGGCCGCCGATGTCGGGCACACGCGCGCGGGAGACCCGGGAGGCGCCCGCGTAGTCCAGGGCGGTGGTGGCGACCAGGGCGACGACATCGTCCTCCTCGACCAGCTTGTGCACGCACTCGTTGTTGCCGACGCCGCTGCCTCCGTCGTCGCACAGGCGCACTTCGACGCGGCGGCCGTCGATGCCCCCGCGCGCGTTGAGCCGGTCGAACCAGGCCTGGGCGCCGTCGCGCGGGCCCGTGAAGGCACTGCCGCCGACCGGGCTGGTGGCGCTGGTGATGATGCCGACCCGCAGGGGCGCGGAGTCGCGCGGGGCCGGGGTGCGGTCGTCGCGCTCGAAGTCGCTCTCCGGGAGCCGGCTGCCGCAGGCCGCGCTCAGGGCGAGCAGCAGCACCGCGGCGAATATCTCAGCAGCCCGGGACCGGCGACCCATTGCCGCTCATCTGCACCAGCGAGCACAGCGTCTTGACGGACACCTTCCAGGTGCCCTCCTGCTCGACGGCTGTCCCGGAGGCGTCCGGCAGAGCGGTGGCGCCCTTCAGGGTGAGCGTGTACGTCACGTTCGCCTCGGTCGCCGAGGTGAACTCGATCTTGGTGACCTTCGCCTGGACCTGTCCGCCGCGCTCGTCACCGCTGAAGGCCTGGAGGACCGGGCCCATCCGGTCGCCGTTCTCCAGGACGGCCTGTTTGTCCTCGGTCGAGGTCTTCGGGTCGAAGAACGTCTCCCAGTTCTGCTTGATCTCCTGTTCGGCCGCGGCCCGGTCCGCCGGTGCGCTGGCCGGCGCGCTCGCGGTCCGCTCCGTGGTCGGTGTGGGCGGCGTGGTCTCGCTGCCGCCGCCGCTGTCGTCACTGCACGCCGCGAGGGCCGGGGCGAGGGCCAGGACCAGGGCGGCCGCGATCGCCGTGCCCCGTCCCGCGGCTCGCGGGCCCTCTGTCGCTTTACCCCGCCTGAGGTCGCTGCCGAGAACCATCTGGCTCACCACCGGGTGTCGGTCCGGGCCATGTGCGCCCGGTGCTTTCAGGGTCAGCTTCCACAGGGCATAGTGCAAGCGATCGCCGGACTTGAACAGGCAGCCAGGCACACAGCCCAACCGACGTGTGGGAGCCAGCGATGCGGACAAGCCGACTGCGGACCGTGCACCCCGTTCTGTGGACCGGCTGGGCCGCGCTGGCCGCGGGCGCGGTGCTGTGCGTCGTCGGCTGGTACGGCGTCTCCGGCGAGCGCTTCGCGGAACGGCAGCTTCCCTATCTCGCCTCCTGCACGGTCCCCGGCGCCGCGCTGATCGTCTCCGGGGCGGTGCTGCTGGCCCACGGCCGAGGCTCGATCGCCGCCGCGCGTATGGAGGAGCTGTACGGCCTGCTGGTGGCCGCCGAACCCCCTGACACGGACGAGACCGGGCAGGCCTCCCTCGCGCCCCTGGCGGTCAGCGGCGAGCAGCTGATGGTGCCGGGCGGCACGCTGTGGCACCGCGCGGACTGCCCGCTGGTCGCGGGCAAGGCGGAGGCGGTCCCGGTGGACTCCAAGCTGGTGGCGAGCGGTGAACTGGGCCCCTGCCCGATCTGCGAGCCCACCGGGGAAACCGACTGAGCCCGGCCGATGTCCTCGCTGACGTACGACCTCACCCTCGCCGGCCTCTCGGTCGGCAGCGCGGCGGCGCTGACCGGGATCGGCCTGATCGTGACGTACCGCGCGACCGGCGTGCTGAACTTCGCGCACGGCGCGATCGCGATGGTGTGCGCGTATGTGCTGCGGCAGTGCGTGGTGGAGTGGGGCTGGCCCCTGTGGCTCGGGGCCACGGTGACCCTGCTGGTGCTGGCGCCCGGGCTGGGTGTCGTGCTGGAGCGGTTCGTCTTCCGCCCGCTGGCGGTCCTCGGCGGCGACCCGGCGCAGTCGCTGGTGGCGTCCATCGGGGTGTTCGTGCTGCTGGTGGGCGGGGCGGCGCTGCTGTGGGGACAGGGGGCGCGGGAGGACGCGCCGGAGCTGGTGCCGGACGAGCCGTGGGGGCAGCTGGCGGTGGTGCTGGTGCTGGCCGCCGGGGTCGCGGCGGTGGTCCGCCGGACGCGGTTCGGGCGGGAGCTGCGGGCCGTGGTGGACGACCGGCAGCTCGCCGTGCTGGGCGGCGTCGACGCGGACCGGGTCGCGGCGGCGGGCTGGGCGTTCGGCTCGTTCACGGCGGGTCTGACGGGCGTACTGCTGGCGCCCTACGTGCGTCTCGACCCGTACGGACTGCCGCTGCTCGTGATGGAGGTCGTGGCGGTCGCGGTGGCCGCGCGGATGCGGAGCCTGCCGGTCGCGGTGGTGGTGGCGCTGGGCATCGGGATGGCGCAGAGCCAGCTGACGCGGCTGCATCCGTCGGGCTGGGGCGAGTCGCTGCTCCAGGCGGCGGGCACGAACCTGTTCGTCGTCGCCCTGCTGATCGCGGCGCTGGCACTGCCCGGGACCGATGCGCGTGACGCGCTGCCGCGCACGGCCACCGCGCGCGTGCGGACCCCGCCGGGCGCCTGGATCGTGGCGCTCGTCCTGTTCCTGCTGCCGCTGGGCCTCGCCGGCCGGGACCTGCACACCTCGGTCCAGGTGCCGGCGCTGGCCGTGATCCTGCTGTCCCTGGTGGTGGTCACCGGCCTGGGCGGCCAGATCTCGCTGGGCCAGGCGGCGTACGCGGGCCTGGGCGCCCTGTTCACGGCGCTGCTGGCGGCCGGCCGCTTCCCGGGGCTGCCCCGCCTGCCGGAGCTGGCGGCCCTCGTGGTGGCGGTCGTCCTGGTGGCGCCGCTCGGTCTGCTGACCGGCTGGCCGGCGATCGGCCGCCGGGGCCTGGCGCTGGCGCTGGCGACGTTCGCGGTCGGCGTGGGGGTGAGCCGGTTCGTCTTCGCCCAGCCGTACGCCACGTCGGGCCTGTCGCTGGGCCGTCCGGCGGGCTTCGACGGGGACCGTGCCTACTACGTCCTCGAGCTGCTCCTGCTGGCGGTCGCGCTGCTGGCGACGCACGCCCTGCGCCGGGGGCGCACGGGCCGGGCCCTGGCGGCCATGCGGGACCACGAGCGGGGCGCGCAGGCGGCGGGCGTCCAGGTGCCGTCCCTGAAGCTGCTGGCCTTCGTGGCGGGCGCGGCGCTGGCCGCGCTGGGCGGCGGCATGCTCGGCATGGGCCTGCGCGCCTTCGACGCCGCCGCGTACGACCCGGTGCGCGGCCTGCTGTGGTTCGCGGCGGTCGTGGTGCTGGGCGCCGACAGCACCCTCGGCGCCCTCGCCGCCGCGGCCCTCCTGGTCGGTCTGGACGCGGGCACCCGGGGCGGTTTCGCCGCGGCCCTGATCGGCGTCCTGGCGATCCTCGTGGGCCGCTTCCCCGGCGGCCCGTACGAGGCCCTGCGCACGGCGGCGGAGCGCCTGCGGTTGCGCCGGGCACCGGCCCTGACACCGCTGGGTGCCCGGGCCCGCGCGCTGCTGCGCCCGGCGGAGCCGACCGCGGCCCCGAGGGCGCCGGTGCCGACGGGAGCGACGGGCGTGGGGCGGAGGGCGGAGGGCTCGGGGGCGGCTGGGCGGCGCGAGTACCCAAGCGGCGAGGGCGGCACCGAACGCGGCCCGTCGGGCCAGGCCCCCCACGGCCTGCCGAGCGAGGGCAGCCGCCCGCCGGCCGCCCGGCCCGAGGCTGCCGGCGAACCCACCCCGGGCCGCCGGCCGCACCCGCCGACGCCTGTCCGGGCCACCCCACCGCCCACGGGCCCGGCCGCCACCCCCGCCGCTCCCCTCCTCACGGCCCGCCGTCTTCATGCCCGCTACGGCGGCTTCACCGCACTGGACGGAGTCGACCTGGACCTCTCCCCCGGCCGGATCACCGCCGTCGTGGGCCCCAACGGGGCCGGGAAGAGCACCCTGTTCCACTGTCTGGCCGGGACACTGCGCCCCGCGCTCGGGACCGTACGGCTCGGCGGGCGGGACATCACCGGGCTGCCCGCGCATGCCCGCACCCGGCTCGGTGTCGCGCGGACCTTCCAGCAACTGGCCGTCTTCCCGTCGCTGACCGTCGCCGAGAACGTCCGGGTCGGCGCCGAGCAGGGCCGGGTGACCGACCCGGGCGCGGTGGAGCGGACGCTCAGGCTGCTCGGGCTGGACGGGCCGGTGCGGGCACTGCCCGCCGCCGGGCTGCCCACCGGGACACTGCGCCGCGTCGAACTGGCCCGGGTCCTCTCGGGCGGCCCCCGGGTGCTGCTGCTCGACGAGCCCGCCGCCGGCCTGGACAGCGCCGAAGTGGCCGCCCTGGCCCGGGTCCTGAAGGCCCTGGCCGCCGACGGCACGGCCCTGCTCGTCGTCGAGCACGACCTGGACCTGGTCGCTGGCCTCGCCGATGTCGTGCACGTCATGACCGCGGGCCGGATCGTCGCCTCGGGGCCTCCGGAGCGCGTCCTGGACGCCCTGGGAACGGCGGCCGGCCGATGACGACGGTCTCCCTGCGCCACGCGCGCGTGCGCTACGGCCCCCTGGAGGCCCTGCACGGTGTCACCCTCGCCGCCCCGGGCCCCGGCCTCACCGTCCTGCTGGGCCGCAACGGCTCCGGCCGCACCACCGCCCTGCGCGCGCTGGCCGGCATCGTGCCCCTGTCCGGCGGGGCGGTGGTGTGGGACGGCGCCGACGTGACCCGCGTACCGGCGTACGAGCGGGCCCGGCGCGGGCTGTGCCTGGTGCCGGAACGGCAGGCCGTGTTCGGCTCGCTCAGCGTGCGCGAGAACCTCGGACTCGCCGCCCCGGACCACGCCCCGGCCCTCGACGCCTATCCGCAGCTGCGTCCCCTGCTGGAGCGGCGCGCCGGCACCCTCTCCGGCGGGGAGCAGCGCATGCTCGCCCTGTCCCGGGCCCTGCTGGCACGCGCGCGTGTGGTGCTCGTCGACGAGCCCGCCCAGGGCATGTCGCCCCCGGTCGCGGCCCGGACCTACGAGCTGCTGAGCGCGCTCGACGCGTGTGTGGTGATCGCCGAGCAGCGGCTGCCACCCGATCTGCGGGACCGGCCCGCCCTCGTCTACGAACTGCGCCGCGGGTCGGTCGTGTTCGCCGGGGAGGCGGGCGAGCTCAGGCGATGACCGTGCACCGGTGCCCGCACGGCCGAGGTCCCGTCCGGTCGGCGACCGGACGGGACCCCGTGTCCCGGCGAGGGGGTGCGGCGGCTCAGATGTCGAGGCGCAGGCCGGGCACGATCATGTGGGGATCACCGCCGATGGCGGCCTTGTTGGCGGCGTAGAGACGCTGCCAGGTGGTCCCGTGCCGGGCGGCGACGCCGCTCAGGGTGTCACCCTCGCGGACGGTGTAGTCGCCGCGTGACGAACTGCGGTCCGGGTGCTCCGCGGAACGCGCCGGCGCCTTCCACTGCTTCGCCGGAGCGGGCTTGGAGGTGACCGGGCCGGACGCGGAAGCCGCCGGTGCGCTTCCGCTCGCCCCGGCGCGAGCCGAGCAGGTCGGCCAGGCGCCCCAGCCCTGGGCGCGCTGGACCTTGGTGGCGACGGCGATCTGCTGGGACTTGCTCGCCCGGTCGGCGGTGGCCGCGTAGGCCGTGCCGCCGTAGGCGCTCCAGGTCGACGGGGCGAACTGGAGTCCGCCGTAGTAGCCGTTGCCGGTGTTGATGTGCCAGTTGCCGCCGCTCTCGCACTGGGCGATGCGGTCCCACACCCCGCTGTCAGCCGCCGCGGCGTTGCCGGTCGCCGCGAGCAGTCCGAGGGGCGCGAGCAGTGCCGCCCCGGCGAGGACCGCCGTCGTACGAACCGGGTTCTTCCGAGCGTTGTCGCCGGTGGTATAGGCACATTCGGACATGTAGATCCCTCTCGAAACACCCGGGGTCCCCCAAGGCGGAACGCCACTCCCCGCGCCATGGGGCACGTGGGTCGCGCTCGCCCCGCCCGCCGGTGGTGGTGCTGCCCGGTTCCGGAGAACCGTGCGGCCGACGGACGAACCCGAGCGGTGCTCGCTGCACACGGCGGAGGAATCTAAGGAGTTGACGGCCTGTCATCAACCAGCGGCCCGTCACGCCAGGCCAGTTCACCAATACCCCGGGTAACGGCAATTTCCGGACACCCACTTCATTCCTGGATTTCGTGATTTATCGACCAACCGGCTCATCGACGTGTGACCCACTTCACCACTCCAACGCCCTTTACAAATCAGGGACTTGACCGTGAGTGTGCGATTCCGTGCCGAACGTGACCCTGCGCGCTGGTTGGTTCGATTCCGTTCGCCCTGGGGCGTGACTCCCGCCACAGATCGCCCGTTGTCTTCTTCATGAGCCGGGACCTACCCGGACCACGGGCCGGGAGCCACCCGGCTTTGCCACGCACCGCATCCCCGAGGGAGCCACCCGTGCCGCGCATGCTCGACGTCAGCGACGAGGTACGCGCCGAGATCGGCGACGAAGAAGCAGACCGCCTGCTCGCCGGCGAGACCGCCCCGGGCAGTTACGACTGCACGTCCTGCCGCACTCCGGGCGACTCCGAGCAGGAGCGCACCAGCACCGTCCTCTTCATCGGAGACGAGACCGCCGTGCTCGCCTTCGCCCACTCCGGCTGCCTGCCCTCGCAGGTCGTCCAGGTGACCGAGGAGCAGCTCCGGGGCGCCGTGAAGTCCATCGCCGGCGACACCGGCGGCATGGCGTCCGACCGGTCGGCGCCCGAGCCGGCGGTGCTCGGCGTGACCAGCGGGCTCGTCCTGATCGCCGGGGAGCTGCACCCGGCCCTGGTGGTGGAGCCGACCGCGCCCATCGCCCGGGCCGGCACCACCGGCTCCGGCGACGACTTCCTACCGCTGCTCATCGAGCAGGGCTTCATGCCGCTGAGCGACCTGTCCGCCGTGCCGCCGGTGCTGCACGGCTGGTCGGTCCTGCTCGCCGTGGGCCAGCTGCACGCGGTGCTCCAGCCGGGCAGCAACGGCGGACAGCCGGTGGCCTGGTGGCAGGCGCACCAGCCGCTCCAGGTGACCGACCCCTGGCGCGCGGCCGCCAACAAGCACCAGCAGGTGCTGATGTTCGCCGCGCCCGTCGGCTCGATCGGCCGCCAGCCGCGCGAGGACCTGATGCGGGACGCCCTGGACAAGGCGGCGGCGACCGGAAAGCTGGTCGGCGCGGCCCTGCCGCTGGCCGGCACCTGAGCGGAGGGTCACCCGCCTGCGCCGTACACCGGCGAAAGCCGTACAAGGGCCGCATCCCCTGACCCGCGGGGTCGTTTGGACATACGTGCACGCATACGACGTTCCCCGCCGCCAGTCCTTCTCGCCGATCCCCTCCGCGCGGTCGGCTCAGGACTCCCTGGGCGGCCCATCGGCCACGCCGATCTACGACGCGCTCTACGCCGAGTACGTCAAGTCCTTCCGCGCACTGCCCGGCGACCGCAGCGGCGAGGAGAAGCTGGGGTTCACCGCCTTCGGGACCATCCCGCACAGTACGGGCTCGTACAGCCATTCGTACGGCAGCTCGTACAGTGCGTACAGCGCGGGGGCCCAGAGCGCCCGCCATGCCGCCGGACAGCAGCCGCACTGGCAGCGCGTCGGGACCGTCAGCGCACACGGCACGGCGATGCACTATGTGCCGGCCGCCCTGCCGCCGGTACCACGAAGCGGCATCTGAGCGAGCACAGTGAGCAGTGGAGGGG